>CALRPK020000095.1:0-6634 GCA_943370015.1 Paracoccus haematequi | reverse complement strand
GGTTCTGGTTTCGGCTGGACCGGGGCGGAATGTTGCGCGGCATCCCCGCCCAGATCCTGCAAGCGCCCGTCTTTCAACAGAAATTGCCGCCCGATGTCGAAGAACACATCGTCATGGCTGACGACCACAACCGTCGCCCCGGCCTGATGCAGTGCCTGCAACCGCGCCACGACCTGTTGTTTCGATGCCTCATCCAGACTCGCCGTCGGCTCATCCGCCAGGATCAGCGCGGGTTGCCGGATCATCGCCCGCGCCAAAGCCGCGCGCTGGCGTTGCCCGCCGGAGGCTGCGGCGGGGGACAGGTCCAACACGCCAGCGGCAATCTCTTCGGGACGGAAGGCGAAAGCCACCGCTTCAGCCTTGCGCGCGGCGGCCTCTGTCGGTTCCATCCGGGCAAAGACCAAAGGCAGGGCGATGTTTTCGCCCAAACTCAGGTGCGGCAGCAGTCGCCCGTCCTGAAAGACAAAGCCAATCCCGGCCATCCGCCATTCGTCACGATCCGCATCGGACAGCGCCGCAACATCGGTCCCCGCCATGCGGAATGTGCCGTCATGTCCCGCGTCCAAAAGTCCAAGAATACGCAAAAGCGTGGTCTTGCCTGCCCCGCTTTGCCCCCGGATCACGGTAAAGGTGCCGCGCGGGATGGTCAGGTCGATGCCATCCAGCACCGCAACCGCGCCCTGCGGTCCGGCAAAACGGCGACCAAGGCCGCGAAGGTCGATCAGGTTTTCCAACGATCCGACCTCGCTTATGGCAGGGCCGTGATCGGCATCCAGACAGCCTCGCCGGAGTCAAACTCGGCCATGCGCGCATTCAGGAACGCATCCAAGCCCGCCGCGCCATCCTGCAACCGTTTGGCAAAACTGGCGCGTTCGCCGGGGGTCAGCGCGTCGAGGTATTCAAGGTTGAACTCCAAAAGCCCGGACTTGAACTTGACGCCCAACTGCCGCTGTAAGGTTTCCGCGATGGTTTCCGCAGGGTCCACCTCTTCTCCCGCAATCGCCGCCAGCGACTGCGCGACCGACCGATGCAGCGATTCCGAATCCACGCCCGTCACGGACAGCACCGACATCAGGTTGATCAACTCCAGCAGCGTATCCTTGCTGATCTGGACGTTGGGTTCCATCAGGTCGGGCGTTTCGATCATGTAACCCGGCTGGACGAGGATGCCATCCTCACCCTTGGCGATGTTGAAGGCGATCCCGGCTTCGCGCAGGCGTTCCAGTTTCTCGCCGTCGATCACCTCCAGCGGAATGGCGGCGGCACCTTCGAAGTCGTAGATCTTGCCCACAACCTCGCGCCCGGCGTCGATTTCGGCGGTGGTGCGTTCTTGCAGCACGGTGGACAGGGCCCCGGCAACGGCGGTGGAATCCACACCTTCATCCCACGGCACAAACTCGCCTGAGGTTTCATTGGCCAGCGAGGACAGCACCTGCGTCAGCATCTGCCCGGCTTTCGGCCCGGCTTGCACGGAAATGACCGGCACGCCTTCTTCGAACAGACCGCGCGCCACGCCGATGGCGTCGATGCCTGCGGGGATGCGTTCATCCAAGGCGCTGGTGGTCGCGGGTTTGGCGTCATCGTTCAGCACGGCCACGACGATCTTTTTGCCCGCATCGGCGGGCCAGTCGTAAAGCTGCGCCGCATATTGCACGGCATCCAAGACGGGTTCGGCATCATCGCCCCCGCCTGACATCGACACAGCGGCCTTTTCCAGCGCGGCAGAGGCTTCGGCCAGCGGCACGGCGGGCACGGCTTCCAGCGGGATCGGATCGCCAGCATCGCGGTAGAACACAAAGCCGATCCGCAGGGCTTGGATCGTCTCTGGCGGCAGGGTGTCGATGGCGTCGGCCAGACTGATAGCTACAGCCTTGGCGAATCCCTCCATCGACCCTGTCGCATCAAAGGCGATGACGATGGTGGCAGAGGTCAGCGCCCGCGCCGCCGCATCCACCGCGCCATCCTTCAGCACAACGGCATCGGTGGAGCGGATCGCGGCAGGCAGCAGCACGTCGAAATAGCGCCGCTCTGCACGTCCCAACAATTTGCCCTCATCTGACGCGAGAACCGGATAGGGCCGCGCGCCCTTTTCCCGGCGCAGGGTGGCGTCGATGTTTTCGCGGAAGGTCGGGGGATTGGTCTTATCATCCCCGGTTTCCATGAACTTCAGCAGCGCCTCGCGATTGTCCCACGCCGCAATCTCTGGCCGTTCGCCAAGGAAGGCGAGGTCAGAGAAGGACAGACCCTCAGCCGTGGGCCATTCGTAAATCTGATCCTTGCGGACATAGCCGGTCAGCCCCGTCTCAGCCTCTGCCACCGACAGGGCGGCAAGGTCGGTGACGCGCAGGGCATCGCCGTCTTCGCAGATGACGTAATAGGGTTTCATCAATTCCAGCGTAAAGACCGTCTCGGTCCCGCCCGCCTCGGCGGTTGCGGTGATGCGGTCAGAGCCGGCGACGACCTTGTGGAAAAAGCCGTCCTCGGTTTTCGCCATCTGGTCGGCGGTGCAGGCAAAGGCCGTCTGTGCCAGCATGCCAAGGCAGATCGCCCCGAGTGCGGATGTTGTCTTGATCTTCACCGTCATCTCTCCGCCGTAAATCCTTGGCCGATCGCTGTTGAACCGACCGCCGCTTGCACGATCCGCGCCACTTCGCTGTCCACCGCCACCGGGGGCAGCATCCCGTCGATCACATGATCCGCCCGCGCCCTGACCTTTGCGGCTTGCAGATCAAGGCAAGGCCGTACCAAGGCCTGATAGCCCTGCAAAAAGCCGCCGATCCAACCGGCCATCTCATCCGCCCCGGACCAATGATCCGCGGTCAATGCGGCGTCCAGCTTGCGGCACAGGGCCACGTCGCGGTCCACGTCAAGCCAGAGCGACAGGGTGATCAGCGCGTCATGTGCGGGGGGCATCCGGCCCATCGGGGTTTCAAACACCACCGGGCCTTGGCGCGAGAGGTCATCCAGCACGGCATCCAAAGCGGGGTCATACATCGCCGCCACCGGCGCGCCTTGGGCCAGCCAGTCTTGCACTGTGTCGGGGTCAAGCTGGGTCAGGGTTTCAAAGTCGTCAAAGGGCAGATGCACCGCACCCAAACACCGCGCAAGAACGGCAGAGGCGCGGGATTTTCCTGCGCCGGGGACGCCGCTGATCGCGATGACGGGATGGCGGGTCATGCCGCCCTCGCCGTCAAGACGAACCACGCGCAGTCGATCTGGGTTTGCGCCACCGTGATCGCAAAACCCGCTCCGGCCAGCATGTCGATATAGGTCTGCGGGTCGCGATAGAACGGCGCAAAGACCAGATTGGCGTAATCCATAGCGGTGCCAGAGGTCATCCCCGCAAAGCGCGCACGTTCGGCGATGATGATCCGACCACCGGGCGCCAGCGCCGCACAGGCCCGCGCCAGAAGGTCAGCGGCATCGTCCAACGGCCAGTCATGCAGGACGGATTTGAACAGAACCACATCGGGGGCCCCACCCGCCACATCGCGCCAGTCATCGCGCCGCATATCGCCGGGGGCGAAGGTCAAGCCGGACGCAGCACCGCGATGTTCGCCAAGGGTACAGACGGCGGGCAGGTCAAACACCACATGCCGCGCGGGACGCATCACCGGGATCAGCGCGCGGGCAAAGGCACCTGAATTGCCGCCGGGTTCCAGCACAAGGGCCCCTGCCGGAATGTCAATCATCGGGACCAAGGCAGGCGCTTCGGCCCGAGTCAGGGTCGAGACATAGTCCACCCAAGGCTTGGTCGCAGCCAAAGCGGCGGCAGAGGTGTCGCGCGCCTGGGAATAGTCGAAAAGCGTGAAGGTTTCCGCGCGTTCCATGAAGGCTTCGGGATCGGACAGGATCAGATCGCCATGCAGCGCCACATCCCGGATCGCGGATCGCAGAAAGGCCAGCCTTGCGGTCACGCCATCGGCGTCGGCGGCAATCTCGGCGGCCAGAAAGGCCCGCCCCGCCACCGCCCCAGCATCCGCACCCGTCAGATGGGGCAGGAACAGCGCGGCTTCGGCAATCAGTCCGGGGTCAGTCTTGGGGTCAGATATGAGAAAACGCCCGGCGTCGTCCGGTCCCGGCCAGCCTTTGGCCAGCAAACGATCCAGAACCTGCACGCCGGGAATATGGCTGGGCAGAACCTCTGCCCAGCCGATGTTTTGGTTTCCGGTCACTCGACCTCGGCCGGGGCGGGAGCCGCCTTGGCCTTGGACTTGAAGGTGGCCGGAGCGGTTTCTTCGGCAGTCGGGGCAGCCGCAGCCACCGGGGCCTTGTCCGCCAGACGGGTGATGTTCTGCAACGAATGCAGATGCACGAAGCACAGCTCCAGCTCATCCGTGGCGAACATCTCTTTCAACGCCTCTTCCGGGATCGCCTTCAGACGGTCACGGTTGATGGTGGTGAAACCGTTCAGCGTGCCAGCGCGGCCATCAGCGGTGGTGAAACGCGCCTGTGCCGGTTCCAGCAGGTCCAGTGCCACCAGACGCTGGCAGAACAGGCGGGTGCGTTCGAATTGCGCCTGATACTGCTGCACGAAGGTCAGCATGGTTTGCAGATACTGGGTGCGGTTGCCGTCGGTGTCGAACAGACGCTCACCCCGGCCTTCGCGGTTCAGGCCCGGATAGGTTTCATCGACGCAGAGCGTGAAGTTGCCGCCATCCTGCGAGAAGACGAAAGGATACCGACGCAGGAAGGCCGGAACATAGCCGCCCGTCCAAGCACCTTGCGCATCGACGCAGAGGTTCTGGCTGTCTTGCAGGCCGAGGAGGACGGCCGGAAAGATCGCCTCGCCCTGTCCTGCGAACACGATCGGATGATCGGGCACGGCGCTGGTGAATTCAGCCGCCAAGAGCGGAACCGAGTTCAGGTCGCGCGCGAAGTCAAAGGTGTCGAGCGCCTTGACCGAGACGTCACGATGCGCCTCGGAAGACAGGGGAACCACCCGCTCATAGATCAAAAGCTGTTTGGACAATTCGGACCTCCTGTGTCCTGGTTCTTGGTCCGCCTCTGCTCTTGCCCAAATTCTGGGCCGGGTCAGGGGCGGAAGTATCCCGCGCGATCAAAGCTGCCGACCGGCGGTATTGCGATTGTGCAGGCCATGGATCATGCCCTGTTGGCAAGAATGCGGGCACCTGTCTAAGGCATGGTCTGCGCGGAAGATTGCATGAAATCCCAGACCTTTGGGTGGGTTTGGGGGCGAAACCATCCCAAAGTGTGGGGGCATCGCCGCGTCAGTGTCAGCCAAGTCCGGTCATGGTGGGGTGGGCGCCGTGATACCCGCCCGGATTGAGTCGGCGGTGGGGACGTTGGACAGAATCTGTTGCGTCAGCGCCGCTGCCGACGGGGCCGCGGCAGTGATCGTGCTGGTCAGTGCCGCGGCATTGGGGGCGCTGGCGGCTACATCGCTGCGGATTTGCTGCGCATCGACCCCGCTGGAAATACCCGTCGGCACATTGACGGTCAGAGGCGCGAAGGTGCCAAGCGCACCGCCGGGCGTGGTCGCCGTCGCCGACAGCGACAGCATGCCAAGCCCGACCATTGATTGTTGCTGGACTCGCCGCTCTCCGCGCCGCTGGAAGCCGTCAGCGTCGGAATTCAGCGATAGGCTTTGCTCTTCAAGCGCCACGCCGCCACTGCCAAGGGTCTGGCTGGCACCAAAGCGCAGACCACCGGGGGCAAACAGCGTCGTGGACTGTTGCGCAAAGCCGGGCTGATCGGCGGTTCCCCCCAGCACGTCCCGTTCCGCACTGCCGGGCTTGGCATCCAGCGATGCAACGATCAGCTTGCGCAAGGTGGCCCGTCCCGGTTGGCCCAGCGTTTCATTCGTTTCGAACACGCCATCGCCATCGGCGTCGCGGAACAGTTCGGCGTGGTCCAGCATCTGGCCCTCGGCATCCAGCACGATCATCGCGAAATCCGTGCCCTTGCGGCCTTGGATGGCAAAACCGCCAAAGATACGTTCTGTCACGCGGACATCGCTGTAACCTGCCGTTTGCAGCCCATTGGCGACCGCTGACACAGGCGTGGGCAAGGTCACAGCCCCGGCGCTGCAAACGCCAAGCCCCATCACCAGACCGCAGATCGTCGCGTGAATACGCCCAACCATTCTGAAATCCCCACCACGGAAAACCGCCCCGGTGCCGCGTTTGCGCCGGGGTCCATCCCTGTCAGCAAGGCCCCGCCGCGACGTCTTGTGCAATCGGACAAAGGGATGCAGACCCATCCATACCGGCGGGCTGCACCACGACAAGGCGCTGCCCCCTTGTCAAAAGCGAGTCCGCCCGCCGATTGAAAGCCTTTTCCCGCTGGCCGGTTCGCGCCATGGCTGAGCGCAGCGGTGCAACCCTGTGCTGCACCGACCGGACAGCCATGACGACGCTTGAAGATCCGCTTTCACGGTTCCGCGTGGGAACGACCTCGCCCTTGGGCGGGGGGCAGAAACGCTATGCCTTGCGGGATCATGACCGCTGGGTGTCGGTCACGATGGAATTCCGCTGCAACCTTGCCTGTACGCATTGCATGATCGAAGGCACCATGTCCCGCCTGACCCCGACCGAGGGCGCGGATTTCGACGCCGTGCTGGACCGCCAGCGCAGCGAAGGCCTGTGGGAAGGACTGGTCCTGACCGGGGCCG
>CALRPK020000094.1:0-6661 GCA_943370015.1 Paracoccus haematequi | reverse complement strand
GGCTTCGGCCTGATCCGCCTCAAGCGCGTGGCGGCGTTCGGATTCTTCGCGCGACAGGGCAACCGAAGTACGGATCCCTTTGCCCACGAAATCCATCAAACCTTTCACAACCCGTTCGTTCGGGTCGATCCCGGCGCAGGACAACACTTCGCGACCATCGCGCGAGCGGGCCCAGCGGGCAATCTGTTCGGGGCCGTTGCCATATTTCTTGTCGTCGGCAATGGCGTCATCAAGCGCAGCCAGCACAACGGCAGCAAACAGCTTGCGCGCGCGCTGCCCCTGTTCATAATTGAATGCAGTGCTGTCAACGAAATCGGCCATCTCGTCGGTCCTTTTCAACGGGTCTTGTCTTTTTCAGCGTCCGGGGAATATGGCGATTTAAAGACGATTCGGTATTGCGTGTTTCACAAGCTTGCTATGCGCTGGGTGCATGGCTTGCTTGGGTGCATACCGTATTTTGTCACCTTGTGCCGCACGGACTGACGACATATAGGGGCTTTGCCCAATAAATCAACCCTTTTGAAAGAGTCCGACATGGCCAAGATCAACGGAAACGAGATCAAGCCCGGCATGGTGATCGAACATGATGGCGGCCTTTGGGCAGCGGTCAAGGCCAACCACGTCAAGCCCGGCAAGGGTGGTGCCTTTGCGCAGGTGGAGTTGAAGAACCTCCGCGACGGGCGTAAGTTGAACGAACGCTTCCGGTCCGAGGATAAGGTCGAAGAAGTCCGGCTTGAGAACAAGGACCAGCAGTTCCTCTATGAAACCGATGGCCGCTTGGTGTTCATGGATGCCGAGACCTATGAACAGATCGAGTTGGACGCCGAACTTCTGGGCGACCGCCGTCCGTTCTTGCAGGACGGCATGACCGCAACCGTGCGCTATTATGGCGAAGAAGCGCTGGCAGTGACCCTGCCGCAAAAGGTGCGCTGCCGCGTCGTTGAGACGGAGCCTGTCGTGAAGGGCCAGACCGCCGCCAACAGCTTCAAGCCCGCGATCCTTGATAACGGCGTGCGGATCATGATCCCGCCCTTCATTGGCCCGGACGAAGAGATCATCGTTCATACGGAATTGATGGAATATTCTGAGCGGGTGTGAGGGGTGGCGGTGGCTTGACCGCCGCTCGAGGCCCGAAGTGGCCGAGGCCATCGCCGAGGTCATGCGATGCCGCTGGCCCCATCCCGGACGGGGGCCCCAACGCCCCCCGGCCAGCGCCCGTCCCGCCCATGGCGGGCGCTTCTCGCCCGCCGGGACGGGCGCTGGCCTCTGTCGGATATGCTGAACGCGAAAGCCGGGATGTGATCGCGCGGGCGGGGAAAAGCAGTGCTTTTCCTTTTCCGCCCGGTGTGATGTGCGCGCACGAACTCGAAGGGGGCTTACCCTTCCACCCTCACCGCCGCATCCCCCGCCCGCATCTCTCCCTCTGCCCGGTCCAACCGCAAATGCGCGATGGCATGCCCACCGCTTTGGGTGAACAGCGTCCCGGCGGGCTTGCCGTCCGCCGTCACAATCTCTGTCCCCACCGGGGCCGCGCCGTCCAACTGCACCCGCACCAGGCCTTTGCGCAATTCGGTCTTGTGCTTCATCCGCGCGGTCACTTCTTGGCCGACATAGCAGCCCTTGCGGAAATCGACGCCGTGCAGGCGTTCAAAGCCTGCTTCAAGCAGATAGGTCTCGGGCGTCAGCTCAATCCCGCTTTCGGGGATGACATGCGCGACCCGGATGGCGTCCCAGTCGATCACCGGATCACCGCCCGCCGCACCATAAAGCCGCCAGCCAAGCGCGGGATGGCGCGGGTCGGGCAGGGCACCGTCGGGCGCATCGCCCAAGCCGCGCTGCACCACCAGCGAACTGGGCTCAATCTGCACATCCGCGCGCAGGCGATACATCGTCAGCCGCTTCAAGGTGGTCGCAGCGAAGCTGTCCTTGATGTCGAGGATCAGCCCGCCATCCGGCAAATGCCCGATCAGAAAATCCGCCAGATACTTGCCCTGCGGCGTCAGCAGCGCCGCCCAGACCAGCCCCGGCCCTTTTTCCAGCCGCAGCACGTCGTTTGAGACCAGACCCTGCAAAAACGGCAGGGCCTCGGACCCCGTCACCGACCACACCACCCGATCCGCCGCTGTTTCACCCATCATCCGCGCCCCTTTGCCTGACATGAAGATATGGCGTGCAGCGGGGCCAAGGGGAAGGGGCCCCAAGCCCGATGACACGTTGACCTTGCCCCGCGCCAGACCTACCACTTGACGCCCAACCCCTGCGGAGCCTGCCATGAGCCTTGCCAACGGTCGTCCCTATCTGGCCATTCCCGGCCCCTCTACCATGCCGGACCGGGTGCTGCGCGCCATGCATCAGGGTGCGCCGAACATCTATGACGGACCCTTGGTGGATATGGTGGCGGGGCTGTGGCCCGATCTGCGCGCCGTGGCGGGAACGACCCAGAACGTCGCGATGTATATCGCCAATGGCCATGGCGTGTGGGAGGCGGCGAATTCCAACCTTTTCAGCGCGGGTGACACGGCGCTTGTGCTGGCCACAGGGCGCTTTGGCCTGTCATGGGCCGACAGCGTGCGCTCGCGCGGGGTGACGGTGCAGGTGCTGGATTTCGGCAAGTCCTCTCCGGTCGATCTGAACCGGGTGGAGGCCGCGCTGCGGGCCGATACCGGCCACAAGATCAAGGCTGTGCTGACCACGCATGTCGATACGGCATCCTCGGTGCGCACCGATGTCGCGGCGCTGCGGGCCTGTCTCGATGCAGTGGGGCATCCGGCACTCTTGGCGGTGGATTGCATCGCCTCGCTCGGCTGTGACGAATTCCGCATGGATGACTGGGGTGTCGATGTCATGGTCGCGGCCAGCCAGAAGGGGCTGATGGTGCCGCCGGGGATCGGCTTTGTCTGGTTTTCAGAAACGGCCCGCGCGCGGTGCAAGGGCAATGACCTGAACACGCCCTATTGGGACTGGACCCCGCGCGCCGATGCGACCGAGTTCTGGCACTACTGGAACGGCACCGCGCCCACGCATCACCTGTTCGGACTTCGTGAAAGCCTGACCATGCTGCTTTATGAGGAAGGCCTGCCGCAGGTCTGGCGGCGGCATGATGTGCTAGCCCATGCTGTCTGGGCAGCCTTTGACGTCTGGGCGCAGGGCAACCCTGAGATCGGGCTGAACGTGGCCAATCCGGTGGACCGCGGCCGGTCCGTGACGGCGGCGCGCTTCGGTGCCCCCCATGCCACCCGCCTGCGGGAGTGGACCGAGCACCGCGCCGGGGTGACGCTGGGCATTGGCCTTGGCATGGCCGCATCGGATGACCCGGCCTATCACGGCTTTTTGCGCGTGGCGCATATGGGCCATGTGAACGCCCATATGACCCTTGGCGCGCTTGCGGTGATGGAGGCGGGTTTGCTTGCGCTGGATATTCCGCACAAACCCGGCGGCATCGTCGCGGCAGCGGCAGTGGTGGGTCAGGCCGAGCGCGCCTGACCCCGGCCGCGCCTTAGCCGCCGTTCTTGGCCAGCCAGTCCTGCATCCATTTGATCTCGCCTTCCTGCGCGGCGATGATGCCTTGGGCGAGTTTCTTGACCTCAGGGTCTTGGCCGTGGTCCAGCACCACGCGGGCCATGTCGATGGCCCCCTGATGGTGGGCGATCATGCCACGGATGAAGTCGACATCGGCATTGCCGGTGTAGTCGATCTCCATCGCGGCATGCATTTTCATATTGGCCTCCATGAAGGCCATGGTTGACGCGTTTTCCATCCCGGACATGTCATGCCCGGAATGATCCATGGTTTCGGCCACAGCGGGCAGGCCACCCAAGCTGAGAACCAGCAGGGCGGGGGCAAGGTGTCTGGCAAGCATCGCTATCTCCATTTCATTTTGCGCACAGCGTGCAGGCTTCCCCCTGCTGGAGGGCAAGTCACTGCTGCGTGAGGCGATGATCTGCGGCGAAACCGGACGAATCGGTCGCACTTGCGTGAAAAACGGGCATTTTCCACGCTTTCGCACCCATGCTGTGCCATCCGGCCCGTTGCCTCTGCCTGCGGTATGCCTATCATGGGGGTATCGCAGTCCTTAGCCCGTGGGTTCCATGTCCTGCAAACCCCAGCATCGCCCGGTCATCGGCATCATCGGCAACTCAGCCTTGCTGAACGAAAGCTATGCCGTCCACGCCGGTGGCACGATGAATTCCGAAGCGGTGTCCGATGTCGCGGGATGTCTGCCCCTGATCATCCCATCCGACCCCCGCTTTGTCCGGGTGGAAGAGTTGTTGGAGCTTTGCGATGGCTTCCTGCTGACCGGCGGTCGCCCCAATGTCCACCCGAGCGAGTATGGCGAGGAAGAGACCCCCGCCCATGGCTGTTTTGACCGGTGCCGCGATGCGGTGACCCTGCCGCTGGTCCGCGCCTGCGTGGAACGCGGCCAGCCCTTCCTTGGCATCTGCCGGGGGTTCCAGGAGGTGAACGTGGCGATGGGCGGCACGCTCTACCCGGAAATCCGCGACCTGCCGGGCCGGATGAACCACCGCATGCCCCCGGATGGCACGATCGAGGAAAAGTTCGCCCTGCGCCATACGGTGCGCTTTGAAAAGGGCGGGGTGTTCCACCGCCTGATGGGTGCGGAAGAGGTGATGACGAACACGCTGCACGGCCAAGGCATCGCCCGCCCCGGCGCGCGGATCGTGATTGACGGCTGGGCCCCCGATGGCACGCCCGAGGCGATTTTCGTCAAGGACGCGCCGGGGTTCACCCTGTCGGTGCAATGGCATCCGGAATGGAACGCGGCGGGGGATCCGGTGTCGCGCCCGTTGTTCACTGCCTTCGGTGCTGCTGCGGCGGATTTCGCGGCGGCGCGGCGTGGTGTCCCCATCGCCAAAAGCGCCTGACCCCACGCAAGGCGTGCCAGATCAAAGCAAACGGGCGGCGAAGCATCCTTCGCCGCCCGTTTTATTCAGTCCCGCTCTGTATCAGGGCGTGGTCGTGGTGCCCGTGGCCGGAGCAGCGGTCGCCGGTGCCGCAGCGGCGGGAGCCGTGGTTGCGGGTGCTGTGGTGGCCGGTGCAACGACGGGCGCTTGAAGGGCCGTCGGAACGCCCGACAGCGCGGGCGTGAAGGCGGGCATTGCGGCGGGCACGACCACCGGGGCAGGCGCGGCCTTTTTCGGCTTGGGCGCAGGCGGCGGCAGGACAAGGCGGGTCGGATAGCTGCCATCCGCGTTCAGGACGACGACCTTTTCCCCACCTTGCACGCGGTTGTAGAGGTCGATCACATCCTGATTGATCATGCGGATGCAGCCGGAACTGGCATTGCGTCCGATGGATTGCCAATCCGGTGTGCCATGGATGCGATAGCCGTAATCGACACCATTGGTCGTCAGGTAAATCGCCCGCGCGCCAAGCGGATTGGTCAGGCCACCCGGTTGGCCCTTTTCCCATTTCGCCAGCTTGGGATCGCGCGCGATCATTTCCGGCGGCGGGGTCCAGGTTGGCCAAGGTTTCTTTTCCGTTACCTCTGCCACGCCGGACCATTCAAAGCCTGCCCGCCCCACCGCAATGCCATAGCGGATCGCGGTATTCGGGCCGGTCACGTAATGCAGCGTCTTTTGTGCCGGGTTGATGATGATGGTCCCCGGCACCTCTGCCGTCTGGAAATACACCTCTTGCCGACGGAACTGGGCGGGAATTTCCTCTTCAGGCAGGGCTGGAAGCGCAAACCCCGAGTCCATGGTCGAGATATAGGCCCCCGCGATGGGCTTCGGCTCTGGCGGTTTGGCCAAGCCTGCGTCGATCATCGCCTGATCGGGCACACAGGCGGACAACAGGGCGATCAGGGCAACCGCAAGACCGGTCTTTGACAGGAAGCGCGCTGAAATCATCGGATTCGAATTCCTCATGCGTCGGGATGGCCTGCTGAAAGGCAGGCCATAAGTCTATACTTTTGATGTAACCTGCACCCGAATGACAAGGAAAGTCCAGAGATCGGAAACAATGGGGTAAAAAGCCCCTGATTGTTGCCGATCAGGTCACTTTCGCGCGGGCGTGGTATTCGGGTCGATCCCAAAGGCGCTTCGCCATCACCTCGGCCAGAATATCCACGGCCTTTGCCACCTCTGCCGACCCGATAAACAGCGGCGTAAACCCAAAGCGCAGGATATCTGGCGCGCGGAAATCACCGATCACGCCGCGTGCGATCATCGCCTGCATGATGGCATAGCCTTGCGGATGGCGGAAACTGACTTGGCTGCCGCGCCGGTCATGGTCGCGCGGGGTGGCGAGGGTGAGGTCGGGGCACGCGGCCTCTACCCCCGCGATGAACTGGTCGGTCAGCGCCAGAGAGGCGGCGCGCAGGTCGGCCAAGTCCACCGCGTCCCAGACGTCCAAAGCCGCCTCAAGCGCCGCCAGTTGCAGCACGGGCGGGGTGCCGACGCGCATGCGTTCGATCCCGCGACCGGGGCGGTAGGACAGGTCAAAGGCAAAGGGGGATTCGTGGCCCAGCCAACCCGACAGCGCCGGGCGCGCGGTTTCTGCATGACGGGGGGCGACATAGATGAAGGCCGGACCACCGGGGCCGGAATTCAGATACTTATAGGTGCAGCCTACCGCGAAATCCGCGCCGACTTTGGCAAGATGCACCGGCAAAGCCCCCGCCGAATGCGCCAAGTCCCAG
>CALRPK020000093.1:0-6693 GCA_943370015.1 Paracoccus haematequi | reverse complement strand
ATTCGATTTCCGCCATGAGATCAGGATCATGGCCGTAATAGCTGCGAAGTTGCTCAAAGAAGCCAAGGATATCGCCGGTCGATCGAAGAGCCCGCCCCGCAGGCCCGAACAGGATGCCGGATGCCAGCGTGGTCATCAGCGACAGGATTTCCTGATCGGTGCGGATCGGCGGCGGGGCGTCTTTTTCGCGCAGGATGCCCGCCTGCTCCAGCCCGAACATGAACACATCGACCCACAGGTCCGGGTCCGCCACCACAGCAACCAAGGCCCCCGGCGCGTCATTCGACGACAGGATGGCAGAGCGCAGTTTCAACGCCTCGGCCCGCTGAAAGGCGATGAATTCGTCGCGCGTCATGGATGTGGCGGCGGCGAAGATGTGGAAGCGGAAGGGGATGAAGGGGATTTCGCAGTCACCGGGCTTGGCCTCGGTGCTGTTATAGATTTCCTCAAACGGGAAGGCTTCCAGTGCCGCGCCCAGTTGCGGGCTGATGTCTTTGGCCTTTTCCACCACCGCGTCAAACCACGCGCCGATCCCGCCTGCCCCGCCTTCGAGCAAGCCGTCAAGGTCGGGCATGACATTGGCCATGCGCTTGCGGAAGGCGTCGAACGCCTCGTCGTGCAGTTCTTTCAGGCCGGGATAGGCGGAAATGTTGAAGCTGAACCCGCCAAAGCCATCGGCGGGCATGTCGTAAAGGAAGCCGCTGGCCGTGAGTTGGCCATTGGTGTTGACGATGCTTTCAAGACCATTCCAGAAGATATCGGCATTGGGCGTGCCTGCCGCGCCATCCGGCGTGCCGCGCACATTGGTGAAGAATTCAAGGAAGGGAAGCCCGTAAACCCAGGGGTTCAAATGCAATTCAGGCACGCCGACCTGGAAATAGGTATAGGGCGCATCAAGGTTGCCAAGGTTTTGCAGGGCAACCGAATAGGTCTCTGTCTCACCCGGCAGGACGACACGGCTGCCACCGATGCCGATGGTCACATCGCCTTCGATGCTGCGCTCAATGAGGAAGCGGTAAGGGCTGGTCGCCGCCGCGCCTGAGGGGTTGGTAACGATAACATCATACAGCCCATGCGGCGCATCGGTCAGATCGAAGGTCGCGATGATCGTGCGGCTGTCCACCACGCGCCAATCGACGGGCGCATATTCCGCGATGCCCGGACGCATCAGCTTGACCGTCGCCTGATCGCTGAACTGCGCCCCGGTGATGGTGGTGGTGACGAATTTCGACGCGCCACCCCGGTCCGTTTTCACATCAATGATCGCCAGCGGCAGCAATTCCGCCAGCACCGTCAGGGTCGTCCCGTCCGGCTTGCCCGAGAAATTCCGCAAGGAAACGTAATACACCCCCGGCTCGGTCGAGGGGACAAAGGCCACAAGGTCCGACGACAGCGCGCCCTCATAGGTCGCATCGAACTCAGAGCCACTGGGCAGCGCGTCATGGCGCAGGAAAATCTCATTCGACGCGGTGGGGTCAGAGGACAGCACCGTCACGCGCAGCGTCTCAGACGGCGGAACGACGATGCGCCACAGCTTTTCAGTCCCCGGTTTCAGCACCACACTGACGGGCGTGCCGATCAGCATCGTATCCACGGTAGTTTGCAGCGTGTCGGCCGAAGGGGTGGTGTTGTTCGCCTCTTGGACGCCTTCGTGGATCTGGTTGAAGATATCGGTGCGGACGATCACGCGGTAACCGCCGGGGGTGGCGGCAGGCATGGTGGTGACCAGCGTCAGGGTCCGCGTCTCACCGGGGGCCAAGGGGCCAGAGGTGCTGACCCGCCCGATGGGCTTGTCGCGGATGTCCCACGTCCCATTCTCGGACAGGAACACGCTATCGGTCCAGCGGCCTTCGGCCACCACGGAGTCCGACATATTGGTGACGGTCCAACTGATCGAGATCGGCTCACCCGCGCGGGCATTGGGCGGCAGATCAATATCCGTCACCTGCAAATCCGTGGGCGGTGGCAGGGTGACGATCATCGGCAGATCAGGGCTGGCCGCGTTGTTGCGATCATCGGATTCAAAGATCGCCCCGCGCCCGTTGCCCCGTGCCGGATCGGTGATGACAAAGACGTAATAGGCCTCGGTCGCCAGATCCGTGGGCACCGTGAAGTCGCGCTTGACGGTGTAGCTTTCCCCCGCCCCCAGCGCGCGGTCATTGCGGATCGCGCCGATGTAGCGGTCGGTCGTCAGGTCAAGGAATTCATCGCGGCTGAGGTAGACCAGATCATCCCAACCCGCCTGCTGGAACGGCAGCGCCCCGCCTGCATTGGTGACGGTGTAATCCACGTGGAAGGTCTGGCCCCGCGTCGCGCGGGGGCTGGCCTCCAGCCGCGTGACCGACAGGTCCGGGGCGACATAGGGCGAGACGGTGATCGCCTCGAACGTGGTGTTGTTGCCCTCACCCTGAAACTCTCGCACAAGGCCATTGGCTTCGCCCGACAGCCCCGCCAGACGCGGCGACAGGGTCGAAGGCGTCAGATAGCTGTCATCCAGATCGCTGTCCGCGACCGCAAGGATGTGGAAATTGCCGTTGAGTTCAAAGGGCAGCGTCACGGTGACAGTGGCGGTGTAGCTTTCCCCGATGCCCAAGGCCCCGCGCCGTACGGATTGGGCGGTGATCTCACGCCCCTGAACCTCACGCCGCAGCAAGAAGTCCCCGGTATCGAGCGAGGAGTCGAGCGATAGGTACACCCGATCAATCCAACCCGTTTCGCGCGTGGCGCGGGTGCCGGTGTTGGTGACGGTAAAGGTGATATCCACCGTCTGCCCGGCGCGCAGGTCATCCGGCACGCTCAGCGCCGTGACCTTCAGGTCAGGTTCGGCATAGGTGACAGGTAGCGTCGCCCGCCGCATGCTGCCTGCGGGGTCTTCAAAGGCGTGGCGCAGATGGCGGCTTTCCTGCCCGTCCACCGATCCCTGTTCTTCGGGCCAAGCGCGCTCGAACTCCTGCAAACCGTTATGGGTGTTGGTGAAGACATAGACATACCATGTCCCGTCAATCCCGCGCGGCAGGCTGGCGTCAAAGCTGCGGCTGTAGCTGGCGCGTCCGGCCAGTGGCGTGCCATTGGAAATCGCCAAAGTCTGCAATTGCACCGCGCGATTGCGGATGAAGGTCGGATCGCGGCTGATCCAAACCTCATCCGTCCAGAACTGCGTCCCGGACCAGATCGCGGCGTCACTTTCATTGGTGACCGTATACCCAATCGTGACCTTTTCGCCCGAAAAGGCATTCGGCGGCAGGTCGATCCGGCTGACCCGCAGGTCAGGCTCGGGCGAGGCGACGCGGGTCGTCGTCACATCCTTGTCGTTGCTGGCATCGGTGTCATCGCCCACAGAGACGATGCCGGTCAGGTAATTGCCCTCAAGCCCCGGCGGCAGACGCATCACTTGGATAAAGCTGCGCGTCTCGCCCACGCCGATGGCATCACCGCCGAAACGGCCCAAAAGCCAGGTTTCCTCGCCCGCCGTGCCCAGTCCCGGCACGGTGGACAGGGTGAACGCCGCCTCATACCGCTCTGCCGCGCGGGTGCCGCGATTGGTCAGCGTGTAGCGGATTTCGTAGTCGTTCTGCCCATCCACCCCGGCCACAGCGACGGGCGTGACGGCGCTGATAACCAGCCCAAGGTCTGGCGCGGTCAGCTCTGGCGGGTTGCCGATGATCTGGAGCACGCGGTCGCTACCAATCAGCGCCCCACCCCCGGCCCGATAGTTGGACGAGTTCAACTCGGTCGGGTCATCGGGGTTGACGTTTACCGCCAGCGCATCTTCCAGCACCGTGGCATAGGGATCGACCCAAGGCGTGATGTAGTAATTGCCCGACAGCACCTGATCCGGCAGGCGCACCGTCACCGTGCGGTCATATCCCGCCCCCACTGCCAGTGCGCCGTTGACGTATTGCACAGTGGACAGCAGGACATCGCCCTGCCCCGGATGCGGACGGTTCTTGTCCCGCGTCAACCATATCTGTTCGGCCCAAGCGCCGATATTGGTGGCCCCTGCGCCCCGGTTGGTCACGGTATAGGTGACGGTGACAGAGGTGCCCTCAAACGCCTGTGTCGCGGTGACGACGTTATCCACCACCAGATCGGCAAAGGGGATCGGCTCAATGGTGATTTCCTGAACGCCGACGTTGTTGGCCTCATTCGGCCATTCCTCAACGGCGTTGCCACTGTCGGTCTTGACCAAGAGGAAGGCCGTGCCACGGAAGCGGTCAGGGATGCGGAACGATGCCTCACGGCTGAGGTATTGCTCACTATTGCCCAAGGCGGCTTCGTTGCCATAGCTGCCAAGCACGATGTCATCGACGCTGATCTTGTCATCCAGCGACAGATAGACCGTGTCGGTCCAATTCGGCGTGGTTGTCGCGACCGGGCCTTGGTTGATGACCGTCCAGCGCAGCGATCCTGTGGCCCCTTGGGTATACTTCGGATTGGTGACAAAGCCCGAGATTTGCAGGTCCGGGCGCGGCAGGCGGCTGATGGTGATCTGCTTGTCGCCGATGCTTTCGTTGTCACCCTCTGCGCCATGTTCATAGACCATCTCGCCATGATCGGTGACGACGATCAGGTCGTAGCGGTCATTGGTCTGGCTGGGCAAAAGGATCTGTTCGCGGCGGGTATAGCTGGTGCCCGCCTGCAAGGGGCCGGTGTAGCTGTAGCTGCCCACCGGGATATCCGGGCTGGCCCCACCCGCCTTGCGCAGGAAGACGCGGTCAATCCATGTGCCGTTGGCAGGCCCGGTGCCCCGGTTTTCCACCGTCCATGTCACGTCAATCGCCGATCCTTCGGCGGCACTGGCAGGCGCGCTGACGGCGGTCACCACAAGGTTCGGCGGCGGCGTCAGGCTGACATCCACGCGGGCCGAGGACCGCTCATTCCCGGCATCGGTGAACACCAGTTCAAAGGGCAGACCGGACAGAACCGAGTCCGATCCCGGCGTGGTGACAAAGAAATAGGCCGGACCCACCCATCCCTCGGGAAGGGTGATCTTCGCCTCACGGTCATAAGACGCCCCGGCGGCGAGGAAGCCCAGATGTTCAAACTCACCCAAGAGCGTGCGCCCGGTGCCAGCGGCGTTGCCCGCGATATAGACGCGGTCGGTCCAGCGGCTGACATTGGTCAGGCCGATGCCATTGTTTGCCACGCGCCAGCCGATCGTCATCTCACGCCCCGACTCGGCGGTGGGCGGCACGGTCACGCGGGCCACCTGAAGATCGGCATAGGGGATGGGGGCGACGTCAAAGAAGCCCGTCAAAGCCTTGGTATTGTCGGCTTCTTGGCCATTCTCAAACACCGCATTCGCGGCATCTGTGGTGACATAAAGCGTAAAGCGCCCCGACAATTCGGGTGGCAGAAGGAATGTCTCTTGGCGGGAATAATCCGCCCCCGCCGCCAGCCCGCCCGTGCGGGTGAAGCGGGCGAATTCGATGTCATCGGCGTTGCCCCGGATCGCATCGCGGCTGATCCAGATGCGGTCCACCCACGTGTCGGTGATCCCGGCCCCGGTGCCGGTATTGGCGACGGTCCATTCCACGGTCAGTTCTGCCGGATCATCGACCCGCAGATTGTCGGCCTGAACCCGTGTCACCTCAAGGTCAGCATAGGGGGCGAGCGTCACATCCAGCGTGGCGTTGCCCAGATTGTCATCCTCGGCCCCCGGTTCCAGCACCGTGTTGGTGGTGTCCAGACCCACCAGCAAAAACCACGCGCCCGAGGCTGAAATCGGCAGCGTCACATCGGTGAACAGCACCTCTGACTGCCCCGCCAGCAGCGCCCCGCCGTTGACCGTGGCCAGCAGGATATCATCCGGCCCCAGTTCCGCATCGCGCGACAGCCAGACCCGATCCGTCCGCGCCGCATTGGCAGGCCCCGCGCCCGTGTTGGCCGCGGTCCATGTCACGCGCACCGCCTCGCCTGAGGTGGCGGTGCTACGGTCCAGCGTCACGGTGGCGACGGTCAGGTTGGGATGCAGCAGACCCAAGGCACCAGTGTCGGCGCTGTTGTTGCCGTCGCGCCCGCCTTCGAACACCTGTCCGCGATAATCAGCGCGCACCACCAGACGGTAATCACCCACCCCGACCTCAGGGATGGTGACGTCCAGCGTGCCGTCATAGGTGGCGCTTGCCGCAAGATCAAAGCTGCGCGTGCGTTCGCCAAGGAACAGCCCGCCGCCCAAGCCCGGCCCGGTCAGATAGACGCCATCGACCCAAGGGGCGCGTGCCGCCGCCTCGCCGCTGTTGGTCACCGTCCAGTGCAGGGTCACGACCTGCCCCGGCACCAAGGCGGTCGCCCCCGTCACACCCGATACTGTCAGGTCGGACGATGGGGCCGATGACAGCGCCAATTCCGCCCCGGCGCGGCTGTTGTTGGCAGCCGCCCCGCGTTCGTAAACCGTGCTGCCCGCGTTGGTTTCCACAAGAATGCGGAAATTGCCGACCATGCCCGCAGGCAATTCCACCTTTTCCGCCCGGCTGTAGCTGGCGTTCAGCGCCAAGGGTCCGTTGCGGGTGAATGTCCCCAGCAACACATCGCCCGCGCCCAATGTGCCATCCGACGACAGCCACACCCGATCCGTCCAAGTGGCCCCCGCCGGAATGGCATCCGGCCCGCCATTGGCCACCCGCCACGCCACATCCACCTGCGCGCCCGCCACATGCGACCCGGAGGGAGAGGTCACCGCCTGCACCACGA
>CALRPK020000092.1:0-6729 GCA_943370015.1 Paracoccus haematequi | reverse complement strand
AGGCCAAGGGCGCGGGCGGCGGCTGACACATTGCCATCCGCCGCCAGAAGTGCTGCACGGTACGTGTCTTCTTCCAACTCGGTAAAGGTGCGGCTGTCCAAGGGATCAAGCGTCCCGCCCGCCGTGCTGCGCCGCACGATCCGGCCCGTGGCATGCAGCCCGTCGACGAATTCCGGCATCTGTTCGATGCCGGTGAAGATATGCGAAATCTCAAGATCGCCGCCCGGTTCGGAATAGATCACCCCTCGTTCGATCATGTTCGACAATTCCCGCACATTACCGGGGAAGTCATAGCGCAACAACAGATCGCGGGCGTCGATGCTGATGCCCCGCAGCGGTTTGCCATGGGTGGTGCTGTGGCGGTGCAGGAAATGTTCGATCAACATCGGCAGGTCATCGCGCCGGTCGCGCAACGGCGGAATGACGATGGGCAGCAAAGACAGGCGGAAATACAGGTCCGCCCGAAACGCCCCGGAATTCACCGCATCGCGCAGCCGCCCACTGGTGGCCGAGACCAGACGCACCGACCCCAAGGTAGGAGAGCCTTCGCCCAGCGTGGCGGCAAGCTGGGACTGCATGGATTTGGGCAGCGACAGCAGGTCGTTCAGAAACAGCGTGCCGCCCTTGGCCCGTTCGATGGACCCACCTTCACCGAACAGCGGCACTTCGGCGTGCCCGCCTGCATAGGCATCGCAATTGACCGTGACAAAGGGGCCTTTGGCAGCGTTGCCCAGATCATGCAGGCGGCGGGCGAAGAACTCTTTTCCGGTGCCGGGCTCACCCAGAAACAACACGGGTTCGGCATAGGCGGCCACACGTTCCAACAACCGGCGTGCCCGCTCGATGGCCGCCGTCTTGCCGATGATGGCATTCGGCGCGGCGGTTTCGCGTCTTTGAACCGCCGCACTGGCCGGGTTCCACGGCTGGCTGCGGGCCTTGGTGGTGGCCGGGGCGAAGTGTTCCAACTCGGGCACATGGTTGCCCCAGGCCGAAGCGTTGCGCCCGATCACCACACAGCGTTCGGCCCCCTGCCCCATGCACTCCACCTCGCGGAAGATCACAGGCTGGCCCAAAAGCGCGGTAGTGAATCCCGCCGGGGCCCCCACCTGCATCCAGCAGGTCGGACAATCCGACACGCCGAACGCATTCAGATGCTCCACCGCCTCGGTGCTGTCATGCCAATGAAACTCGCCATGGTAGTGGCCGCGCTTGATGTCGAACTCGAACCGCTTGGTGGTGACTTTGACAAAGCCTTCCATCGTGTGCAGCCGTGGACCTGCGGCCAAGGCGGCGGTCAGATCATCCTGACGAAAGCGTTTGCGCACCAGATCGGCGTAGCGCTGCCCCTGCGACCAGCCGGTGCGGTAGAACAGGCTGCGCGCACGGTCGATGCCCACCGCGTTGATCACATCGCGCCGCAGCGTGCCCAACACCGCCGTCTGCATCATCACCATCCGCTCATCGCTGAGCCAGATGCGGCCATCGCCCAAGGCGAATTGCAGCGCCCCGGCCAGATCGTCCAGCGTGGGGGCAGCCCCTTCCTTCAGCAGGCGACTGTCACCCCGCGCCATGATTCGCGGCGCATGGCGAGAGGCCTCGGTCAGGGTGATGCGTCGGGACATGATTTTACCATTTCATGAAGAAATCTTACAACTTACCCATAACATGAATTTTCGGACCGCAGTTGGCAACACCAATTTTTCATTCATTTTCTGTGTATTGGCACCTTATATGGGTACTTCATAATTGTTTGTTGCAAAACGCAAAGCAGAAGGTTCGCTTCATCTCGCACTGCTCAGGGAGGAGCACAGCACATCGTCCGAACGGATGGGCAGGACCGCAGATGGTTCGGCGGGTGCTGATGAACAAAGGGAGACAGAAATGGACGGATCGGCACCGATTTTTCTGGCGCAAGACGCGTGGGAAGGAAAGATCTTCTCGGGCGGCTGGGGGCAGGCTGTGGGCGGCGCTTATGATGTGACCGCCCCCGCTGATGGCAGCCATGTCGCCTCGGTCGGCAATGGCAACACGGCGGATGTCGCGCGCGCTGCCGCCGCCGCCGCCGCCGCCCAACCGGCGTGGGAGGCGACGGCCCCGGCTGAACGGGCACGCATCCTGAATGCCACCGCTGACATCCTTGAGGCGAACCGCGACGAGTTGATCCCGTGGATCATCCGCGAGTCCGGGTCGATCTATCCCAAAGCCGCGATCGAGATTGAACATTCCGCAGGCTTCTTGCGCGCGGCGGCCACGGCGGCGGTTGAGGAAACGCGCAAACTCGTGCCGTCCTTGGATGGCCGCGACGAAGAGGTGATCCGCGTCGCCCATGGTGTGGTCGGCGTGATCTCGCCCTTCAACTTTCCGCTGATCCTGTCGGTTCGCGCGATTGCCGCCGCTTTGGCCACCGGCAATGCCGTCGTGCACAAGCCCGACCCGCGCACCCCGATTTCGGGCGGCATCATCATCGCCCGCATCTTTGAAGAGGCGGGATTGCCTGCCAATCTGCTGCATATCATCCCCGGTGGTGCCGAAGTTGGCACGGCGCTGTGCGAGGACCGCAACATCGCCATGGTGTCCTTCACCGGATCGCCTGGCGTCGGGGCAAAGGTGGGTGAGGCCTGCGGGCGCAACCTGAAAAAAGTGCAGTTGGAACTGGGCGGCAAGAACGCCCTGATCATTCAGGACGATGCCGATTTTGCGCTGGCAGCTGCCAATGCGGCTTGGGGCACTTGGCTGCATCAGGGCCAGATTTGCATGGCGACGGGCCTGATCCTCGCCCCCGCCGCGATGGCCGATGCACTGGCCGCAGAACTGGCCACCAAGGCAAGCCGTCTGCCGGTCGGCAATCCCGCCACCGAGCAATGCGCCTTGGGGCCGTTAATTTCGGACAGTCAGGCGGCGCTGGTGAAAGCCATCGTCGATGACGCCGTGGCCAAGGGCGCAAAGCTTTTGGCCGGTGGCACGCCCAAAGGTCGGATGTTCCCCGCCACGGTGCTGTCGGGCGTGAAACCCGGGATGCGCGCGTTTGAGGAAGAAATCTTCGGCCCGGTCGCCGTGGTTGTCGCCTATGACAATGACGATCACGCGGTGGAACTGGCGAATATGTCGGAATTCGGCCTTGCCGCTGGCATCATCGCCAAGGACGTGACCCGCGCCCGCAAGCTGGGCATGCGCCTGCGTGTCGGCCATCTGCACATCAACGACCAGACCGTCATGGCCAGCCCCAACGCCCCCTTCGGCGGGCGCGGCAAGTCGGGCAACGGCAGCCGCATCTCTGGTCCGGCGATCTGGGAGGAATTCAGCCAATGGGTCTGGATCACCTCGCGCCCCGACGCCGTGATGTATCCGTTCTGATCTAACGGCCTTTCCACAGTCTCCCGTCCCCTGACGCCCGCCTTGGGCGAAGGGGGGCGGCTTGCCCAAGCCACGGAAACACAATCATGACACTTTACGGCAAAACCATCGTCATCACGGGCGCATCCTCTGGCATCGGGGCGGAAACGGCCCGCCTGGCCCGGTTCCAAGGCGCGCATGTGATCGGCTTGGATCGCAATGATCCGATGATCACCCTCGACGGTTTCATCAAGATCGACATGGGCGACGCGGCCTCAATCGACGCGGCGGTTGCGGCCCTGCCCAAGCGCGTGGATGCGCTGGTCAATGCGGCGGGCGTGTCGGGTCTGGCGGATAAGGACCTTGTGGCGCGGGTGAATTACCTTGGCCTGCGGCATCTGACCGAAGGCTTGGTGCCGAACCTTGCCAAGGGCGGCGCGGTGGTCAACATCGCCTCGATCCTTGGCGCGGAATGGCCCAAACGTCTGGACGCACACAAGGCGCTGGCGGCCACCAAAACCTGGGCCGAAGGGGCGGCTTGGCTGGCCAAGAACCCGGTCCCGCAAGAGACCTGCTATCAGTTCTTCAAAGAGTCCCTGATCGTCTGGTCCAAAAAGCGCGGCTATGACCTGTTCATGCAGAATGACATCCGCATGAACTCGGTCGCCCCCGGCCCGGTGTTCACCCCGATCCTCGGCGAATTCGTGCAGATGCTGGGCGAAGAGCGCGTGGCCGCCGACGCCGCCAAGATCAAGCGCCCCGCCATCGCCGATGAAATCGCGCCGCCGATCTTGTTCCTGTGCTCCGACGCGGCCCGCTGGGTGGCCGGGATTAACCTGCCCATCGATGGCGGGATCGACGCACTTTACGTCTGAAAAACAAGGCGTTGCGGCATCCCGACACAGGGACACCGCGCCAGAAAAACACCAAACGGGAGGAGACAAACCATGACGGATTTTTCTGCAAACCGAACGGCGGGCATCAGCCGCCGCAGCTTTACCCGCCTGATCGCCGGGTCTGCGCTGGCCGCCCCCCTGATCGGCACGCGCGCCTTTGGTCAGGATGCCGCGACCTTCAAGATCGGCTACATTGGCCCGCAATCCGGCCCCTTGGGCATTTTCGGCGCGCATGACGCCCATCTGATCGAGACGATCAAGGCCAATCTGGCGGGCGGCATTGACGTGGGCGGCAGCAAGATGAACGTCGAGATCATCACCGCCGACACCCAATCCGATCCGGTTCGCGCCAGTCAGATCACCCGTGACATGATCAACTCTGACGCGCCGGACCTGATCCTGACCCATTCGGCCCCCGAAACCGTCAACCCGGTGTCGGATGCCTGCGAAGCGGGGGCCACCCCCTGCCTGTCCACCGTCGCCCCATGGGAGGCGTTCTATTTTGGCCGGGGCGGCAAGCCAGGTGAACAGTCGTTCAAGTGGACCTTCCACTTCTCCTTCGGGTCGGGGAATTTCGTCAACCTCTACACCGGCCAGTGGTCCTTGCTTGAGACCAACAAAAAGGTCGGCACGCTGATCCCGTCGGATGCGGACGGCAATGCGATCCGCGCGGGCCTGCTTCCGGCCATGATCGAAAAAGGCTGGGAGATCGTCGATCCGGGCCCCTATGAAAACATGAGCCAAGACTTCACCACCCAGATCGAGGCGTTCAAATCGGCGGGCGTGGAAATTGTGGTCTGCTTCCCCTTCCCGCCGGATTTCCCGGTGTTCTGGCGTCAGGCCGCCCAGCGTGGATTGGCCCAGCAGTTGAAGATCATGCAAATGGCTAAGGCCGGTCTTTTCGCCGCCGAGATGGAGGCTTTGGGCGATCTGGGCCAAGGGCTGTGCACCGGGGTTTATTGGCACCCGGCCTTCCCCTTTGCCTCTGCCGCTGCGGGCCTGTCCAATGCCGATCTTGGCAAGGGATATGAGGCGGCGACCGGCAAGCAATGGTCGCAGGCGCTTGGGGCCTCGGCCTCGTTGTTCGATGCGGCCATTGCCTTGGCCCAGCAATTGGGCAACCCCAAGGACAAAGAGGCGCTGGCCGCCACATTGCCCAAACTGAAGGCCGAAACCGCCGTCGGCACGGTCGATTTCAGCGCGGGTCCGGTGGCAAATTGCGCGGTCAGCGGTCTGGCGGGTGGGCAGTGGAACAAGGCCGCCGAAGGGCCCTTCCAGTTCCAGCTTGATCTCGTGTCCAACGCGGACTTCCCGCAAATCCAACTCACCTCTGAGTTCAAGCCTTTGGCCTTTGGCTGAGGTTTGGATCGCAAACGGGGCCGGGGCGCGCATCCATGTCGCGCCCTGGCCTGTGCTGGCAGGGGGAATGCTTTTGGACATGTCGCAAAGACCGGCGGAACCGATGCTGCGCGCGTGGGGGGTGAACAAATCCTACGGCGCGCTGAAGGTTTTGCATGATGTGGATTTTCAAGTGGCGGCGGGTGAGGCTGTCGGGATCGTCGGTCCGAACGGGGCGGGCAAGACCACGCTTTTCGGGGCGCTGGCCGGATCATTCCCCATAACATCGGGTGAGATTCATCTGCAAGGCCAGAACCTTGCGGGCACATCTTCGGGGGAGCGGTGCCGCATGGGCCTTGCCCGCACCTATCAGGTGCCGCGCCCCTTTCTGGGGATGACGGTGTTTGAAAATGTCCATGTCGCGGGCATGTCCGGGGCTGGCCTGTCCAGTGCCGATGCGGCGGCAGAGGGCGCGGATATCCTGCGCCAGACCGGGCTTTTGGCGCTGGCCAATCGCCCGACCGCAGCCCTTGGCCTGTTGGACCGCAAACGGCTTGAGGTCGCGCGTGCGCTGGCGACGCGGCCGCGCTTGATCTTGCTCGACGAAATCGGTGGCGGCCTGACCGAGGCAGAGTTGGGCGCCTTGGTCGACCTGATCCGCCAGTTGCAGGCCAGCGGCATGACCGTGGTCTGGATCGAACATATCCTGCACGCCTTGCTGCGCGTGGTGACCCGTCTGGTCTGCATGGCCGAGGGCCGCGTGCTGGCCGAAGGCAACCCGCGCGACGTGATGGCCCATCCCGACGTGCAACGCGCCTATCTGGGGAGCAGCCCTGAATGACCACAGGCAAAATCGCCCTGTCGCTGGTCGATGCCGTTGGCCGTCATGGCCAGTTGCAGGCCGTCAAATCCCTGTCGCTGCGCATCGCGGAAAACGAGGTGGTCGCCCTGATCGGGGCCAATGGCGCGGGCAAGACCACATTGATGCGCATGCTGGCCGGGCTGCATCCGCTGGCCGAGGGAAGCCTGTCCCTGTTCGGCACCGATGTCACCGCCCTGCCCGCGCATCACCGCGTCAAGTCCGGGATTGCCCTGTCGCCCGAGGGGCGGCGGCTGTTCGGCGACATGACCGTGCGCGAAAACATCCTGATCGCCGCCGAAA
>CALRPK020000091.1:0-6744 GCA_943370015.1 Paracoccus haematequi | reverse complement strand
CATTCCCGAAGAAGTGGTCGGTCGCCGGATTGTCATAGACATGAAAGATGTCGTCCGCGCCTCGAAGCTCAACCACACCCATCAGGAAACCAGCGCTGTTGTAAAAGCTGTTCAGGATCGCGTCATTGCGGCGTGTGGTCTGTTCGGCGGGCCGCGTCTGCTCGGTCAACAGACCGGACATCATTGACCCCTTTCGACGGTTACACTTTGCGAGCTTGCGCCATGACGACGGCATTGCGAAGCCAAAGACGTGCGCGCAGCCTGGGCGGCATTAGGGACCACGGCGGTGCGATGGCGCAACGACCTGAAAAAAGTGGCTTTATCGCCCTGAAATCGCACCAAGATCAGGCGTGCCACCAATACATCGTGCTCTTCGGACATGGACGACCCCCGACACAACGTTCCGAAACGACCCTCGAAAAAGCTATACCAAAGGATAAACGATATACCTACAAGGTATATCTCATAGAGGTCCTCCAGCGTCCAGTTCGCCTTTAACCGACATGAATCTCTCGCGACGAGGCGATCACTTGGTCGGCCGGGACGCATCCGCGGCAGAGCTGACCTTCTCGCGCCTCGTCAGCTCAAGGGGCGCGCGCCGACGAAGGCCCAAGCGTCGGTCGCCTCTGCTTGATCGAAGCTCCGCGCGTCGACGGGGATGACCTTGTCCATCAGGTCCACCATCGCAGCGGCGATCTTGGGCGCGCCGATGACAGCGTATTTGTCGACATGCGCGAGAGAGCGGAAGCGGGATTTCAGATTCTCCACGTCGAACATCGCGCCCGCCTCGGTGCCGTCAAAGGCGTCGAAATGCAGGAGCATCGAGACGGTCCGGCCGCTGTCGAAGACGGCGTTCATGGTCTCCGCCATGGCGTGCATATCCTCGGCCGTGACCTTGCCGCGGATGCGGAAAGCGTAAACGTCCGGTGAGGTGGTCGGGATCTGAACGATGGTCTCGTTTAGCGACATGCGGCGATCCTTCTTCAGGGCGGGGAGGGCCGAACACAGCGGCGTGCTGGTTGGTTCCGACCGCGCCTGGCCGGGCAGGGTTGCCAAGGAGGACCGCCGTCTCGGCCCGTTCGCCCGCGAGCGTCCCCTGAATGGCGCGTCACCCGCGCTTGAGGAAGACGCGCAGGGGGCCGATGGGGGTGAAGCCCTCGGCCAAGGCGTGGTCCAATTCCGCGCCATGGGCATAGCTGACGAGCGGAAGGTCCGGGCGCAGGGCGGCGGTGGCACGGGCGGCTTCGGCGAAAGCCTCCCGCCCCTCCGCCACGGCAAAGACGTTGGACAGGCCGATGCAATCCGCGGACAGGTTCGCAATGCAGCCCGCCACAATTGCAGCGCCGTCCCTTTTCGCAAGGAAGGCAATATCCGCGTGGTCCAGCAGCGTGGGGCCAAACATCACCCCGTTGGTGGGCGACCCGTTGCCCTTCCACGCGGCCTCCCATTGCTGCAACGCCTCGGCAGTTTCCACGTGGCGCCAACCCTCGGCGATCCCGGTCATGGGCGGATGGAAAAGCCATGTCGCTTCGAACAACAGATGCAGGTCGGGCCGGTCCGGCGGGAATTCACAGAAACTGTCCTTGAAGCCGACCTCCCCACCCAACTGCCGGGAAAGGCGATCCAATTCCCCCGCGATCTCCTTGGCATGGCCGGGGGAGAGGATGGTCAGGGCCGAGTAATAGGCGGGCGGCGGGTCCAGCGCCACGAAGGCAGAGGGGCGCAGGTCGAACCGCTTCCCTTGGGAGGCAAAGACGGCGCGGTAGAGATCCGCATTGTTATGGGCTGCCATCACGACGCGGGAGTCGGTCATCAGTGTCGCCCTTCGGTGCCAAGCCTTGCGCAAGAATCTTTGTCAGACAGTCTTGCCACATTGTCTGACACTATCCACCACGTTTTTAAGACGCCGCTTTGGCGCAGCGCCATGAAGCTGGACACTGACGACATGCTGCGCCTCGTTTCTGTTGAGTAGGTCGACTTGATCGGCCCATGGCGGACGTTCAGTATGTGAGGCGCAGACAAATGAATTGCAGGACCCTGCGTCTGGCTCCGAAAGATGGGTCTGACGACTGCTTGACCGGAAGGAATTTTTCAAATTGCCATGACCAAGTGAGTGCTGTGGCTTTCACTTTGGGCTCGGCTTAGTTCTTGCGCCCTGCATGGGCACTCTGAGGGATTGCATCTGTTACACCGTCGTATTTGGGTTCGGTCGCCGTGACATGACCGGTCCGGCCTGTCCTGAGTTTTACGTGGTCACAGCCTGCATCCGCCGCTTGATGCGGCTGAAAGCAACCGGTGTGATGCCGAGAAAGCGTGCGATGTCGCCCTGAGGCAAGCGGGCCAAGGCTTGCGGCGCGTTGGCCACCAAGCTGCGGAACCGCGCTTCGGGGGTTGTCGTCAGCAAGGCTGCCTCGCGCGCCTGTTTGCGGGCCAGCACCCAAGAAGAAAACGCAGCATAGGCCTGCCCGACGGTGGGTTCGGTCGTAACCAGACGCTCGACAAAAGGTCGCGGCAAGCGAACGAAGCGGCACGGCTCAAGGCAAATCGCACCGTAGCTTTCGCCGGGCAGTGCGCCGGAAGCGCCCCGCCCCGAAAACACGCCCATGTCCAGAATGAAGCTTTTGATCCAGTCCTCGCCCGCCTCGGTCGTGTAGACGAGTTTTACAAGCCCCGAGAGCATGAGGAACACGTCGGAAGACCCATCGCCGGGTGCGAAGCAGGCCGCGCCCTTGGGCAGGCTGCGCACCGACCAAAGCCGCGCTGATTGTGCCGGACCCGTCAATGCGGCGATCAGGGCGGGCGCTTCCTGTCCGGTCTCTAAACCCAAGTTCATTTCGCGATGCTCATTTTGCCGCATGGTTGCGCAGCGAAATCGTTCAGGAGTGCGACATGTCAAGCCCATTGGACAAACCTACCACCGTTCTGTTGACGGGCGGAACTTCCGGCATCGGGGCCTTGCTGCTGGATCGGTTGCTTGAGCGGGGGCACACCGTGCTAGCCCTGTCACGTAGCGCGGCACATTTGCCTGCCCGCGCCGGTCTGCATCCCGTGACCTGCGATCTGACCGATCTCGAAGCGCTGTCCGTCACTGTGCGGGCGCTCGTCAACGACCATCCGCATCTCTCGGTCATTATAAACAATGCAGCCTTGCAGGTGGCGCGGCCCTTGACCGATCCGGCCTCGTCTCCGCGTGACCTGATGCATGAGGCTGCGATCAACCTGACCGCGCCCGCCTTGATCGTGCAAGCTGCGTTGCCACATCTTTTGGGCCTTACGCAGGGTGCAGTGATCAACCTGTCTTCGGGGCTTGCGACCTTTCCCAAGGAAAGCGGCGGACTTTATTCTGCGACTAAGGCCGGACTGAGCAGTTTTACCACAAGCCTGCGCTGGCAACTCGAAGGCACGCGCCTTTTGGTCACCGAAGTGGTGTTGCCGCTGGTCGATACGCCAATGACGGCGGGGCGCGGCAACGGGCGGAAGATCTCGCCGGATCGGGCGGCAGACACCATCCTGCGAGGGATCGACGCCCGTCGCACGGTCATCCGGGTGGGCGCTGCCCGGGCGTTGCCGGTTATCGCGGCGCTTGCGCCGTGGTTGGGCCATCGCATGCTGCGGGGGAACTGAGCCATGGCCGACCTCCTGAAACTCGCAACCATTCTGGCCACGGCCTTCGCATCCACCTTCCTGATCATTCAGGGCCTTGGCTTGATGCCAGAGGAAGGAGTTGTGGCCTGGCTTGAAGGGTTGCGCTCCATTCACCCACTTTGGTTGATGGCGGGGATAATTGCGCTTTTGATTGTCGATCTGCTGATCGCGGTGCCGACGATGATGACGATCCTTCTGGCGGGCTGGCTGCTTGGCCCTTGGCTTGGGGGCGCAGTGTCAGCGGTCGGGTTGATAGCCATGGGGTGTGCCGGATATCTAATCGGTCGTGCTGCCGGACGGCCTGCGCTCGCCCGGTTTTTCAAAGACGACAAGCGGTTGGAAGGTATCGAGGCCGCGTTTGCCCGGAATGATCTGCTTACGCTCGTCGTCTGTCAGGCGCTGCCGATCCTGCCCGAACTGTCGGCCACCCTGGCAGGAATTGCCCGCATGCGACCTTTGCGTTTCGCATTCGGATATGGGCTTGGCGTCGTTCCTTTCGCTTTCGTCGTGGCAAGTGGTGGCGCTGCCAGCAGCCCGGACGACCTCCGGCCAGCCATCCTGACGGTGGTCGCCATTTCGGGCGGTCTATTGCTGGCGTTCAAATTGCTTCTTCGGCGGGCTTGATGTCCTGTGCCAGCATCATGAGGCAACGTCAGCTTTCCGCCCTTCGTGACTGTGAAGTCGAGTTCGGCCCTTAGCCAACGGTCAGGCGAGAATGCAGCACTCGCGCAAGCTGCCCTTCCTTGCCCGTTCAAAGTTCCACCTTCGTGCAGGGTCAAGTGCAGCGGCTGGCTGCGGCAAGGCACCCGCTTTCAACCCCCAATCCAAACCGTGGCCACCTTCGTCGAACGACTTTGTCCTGTTTCTTTCGCGGCGCACACCTCCTCTAGGCGCTTTCACCAAGAAATCCGGCACGGTGTCCAAGCAAGTGGACCTATTGGCCGCCAAGCAAGTCCTGTCTTTGTTCCGATGCCCCGATACCGGTCCAATGATCCCATCTTTTTTCCTGAACTGCTCGGTGCTCTGACTTTGGGCAGACTGTTGATTGTGGCCCAAAGTCAGGACTGGACCGCTACTACCACGTTCCCTGCTTGGCATGCGACCTCCTAGATTCGACTTTCGGCCCGGAAAAAGAGTCCGAGGCACCCGGATGCTTTCTCACGTCGGGGCACGTTCTCGCTTGGGCAAAAGGAAAAGCAACCGCTCGGCGCCCGATGCGATCATAGCCTCAGTGTCGGCCTGGGGGGCGACCTTGGCATAATCGCCGTCGATGGTCAGGCTGGCAGCGCCATGCACCAGCGTCCATAGTTGCAAGGCGATCATCTGGGCGTTTCCGATCACGCCGTGGAAGGAACAATAGTCGATGACTTCCTGCAGAACATACGAAAAGCAGGCCTTGCCCTTGGTGGTTACGAGATCGTCTTCGGATAGGCTTGGTTTCTGGCTGAACATCATTCGGAACAAGGCGGGCTCGCCTATGGCGAAGCTCAGATAAACCTGACCCACGGCAATGATCCGGTCCCGCGCACCCAAAGGATAGGGCCCCGTAGCCGCACGGAAGCGGGTTGCCATGTCAACAAACCCCAGCGCCACGACTTCGTTGATGATCTCGGTCTTGTCGGCAAAGTGCCGATAGGGGGCAGCCGTCGAAACCCCGGCACGACGGCAAGCGTCTGACAGGCTGAAATCATTGCCCTGACGCTCATTAATCAGCAACCGCGCAGCGGCGATCAGCGCCTGCCGCAATTCGCCGTGGTGATAGGACGTCTTCAACCTTGATCCTTTTTGTTTCGGGCCCTGACGCACCCTAGAGGGTCGGAGCAACCATTTAAAGGCGGGGAGATGCAAGAACCCGCTTGTCATGTTAGTAGCGTCAACATAAGTTAGAAGCTCTAACATGGCCAATTTCCTCATGGGGTTTCCGCATGGCAAGATCATTCATCGGTAAGGCAGGCTGGACAGTCGTGTTTCTGGCTGGGTTTGGCGCGGCGGGATATGCCGCACAGGACAGCCTTGCCGCACTGTTGCCCGTGCCGCCGACGAATGCGCCCGTGATCGCAGAGCGTGCAGCACAGCCCGTGCGGGTCACACGCGTCGCGTTCGCTTCGGCAGACGAGTCAGCTAGCTACACTGGCACCATTCGCCCCCAGCACGTGGTTCCGCTGGGATTTCGAGTGCCGGGCAAGCTGATCACCCGTGTCGTCGATGTGGGCGAGAGGGTCACGGCTGGTGGGGTGCTGGCCAGGCTTGACGATACCGATGCCCGGCTGGAGTTGGAAGCAGCCGAGGCGGAACATGCCGCTGCGCGCACCGATCTGGCGCGTGCTGAAGCCGATCTGGCGCGCAGCCGCGATTTGTTCGATGCGGGACATGTCGCGCAGGCGGCACTTGACCGGGCTACCAGTGCCGCAGCCGAAGCCCTGTCCCGCGCCGACCGTGCCGGTCAGATGCGCGAACTGACGGCTAACCGGCTGTCCTACATGGACCTTGTTGCCGAGGCTGACGGCATCGTGACCGCAACGCTTGCCGAACCCGGACAGGTTGTTGCCGCGGGGCAGCCAGTGCTTGCGCTGGCAGAAGGCGATGCGCTGGATGTGGTCTTTGCACTGCCCGAACAGAGCCGTGCGCTGCTCGAGACTGCCGAGGCAACTGCCGAGCTTTGGGGTGTTGCAGGCAAGAACTATGCGCTGACCTTGCGCGACATCTCGCCCGATGTGGACCCGGTGGGGCGAACCTACCGCGTAAGGATGACGCTGACGGCCCTGGACACAGCAGCGGCGTTGGGTAGGACTGTCACTGTGCGTCTGATGACGTTCGGCGCTCAACCTGTCGCAGTCCTGCCGCTTGCATCGGTGGTCAACGACAGCTCGGGGGCCGCTGTCTGGCGTCTGCCACAGGGAGCGGATCTCGTCGAACGCGTGTCCGTCGATCTGGTCAGCATAGAGGGCGATGACGCCCATGTGCGCGGCGGGCTGGTTGAGGGCGACCTCGTCGTCAGCCTGGGGGCCAATAAGGTCGACCCTAACCGCCGGGTCCGCGTGGTCGAAACAGCCTCGTCGCCAGAAAGCTGATCGACATGCGCAACCTAAACCTCTCGCT
>CALRPK020000090.1:0-6751 GCA_943370015.1 Paracoccus haematequi | reverse complement strand
GGCAATACCGCCAACCCCGCCCCGGTCGCGACCAAGGAACGGACCGCCTCAACACTGCGGGTGCGAAAGGCGATTTCGGGTTTGACCGGCAGGGCGGCCGTCAGGCGGCGCATGGATTCCTCGATCTCATCCACCATCAACTGGATCATCGGGGTACCTGCCAGTTCCTCCAACCCGATGGATTCCTGCAAGGCCAGCGGATGGCCCAAGGGCAGCCACAGCCGATAGGGCGACACCAGCAGCGTTTCCACATGCAGCGCCATCCGGTCCCGGACCGACGAGGTCAGCAACACCGCCACATCCAATTCGCCGCCGATCAGCAGATGTTGCAGATACTCGCCCGAATCCTCGATCACGTTCAATTCGATCAGCGGAAAGGCGCGGCGAAAGCGTTGCAGGATGTCCGACAGCACATAGCCCGCCACCAAAGAGGTCACGCCCAGTGACAGCCGCCCGCGCACCTGTTCGGGATCGTCGCGAAAGGCCATACGGGCGGTCGCGACATCGGCCAAAATCTGGCGGGCATGGCGCAGGAACACCGATCCGCGATGGGTGATCACCAACCCCTTGGCCTGTCGTTCGAACACGGTGACACCCAGATCATCCTCCAGCGCGCGGATCGCCTCGGTAACCGAGGATTGCGAGATTGACAGCGCCCGGGCCGCGCCCGTGACACTGCCCGCCTCGGCGGCGGCGACGAAGAATTGCAACTGTCGGATGGTAAAGGCCATGGAACTGACTGTTCCCAAGTCCTGTCCGCTTGGCAAGGGTCAGGCGGTCTGTCCGCTGACATGCAAGGCGGCAGCATGCGAGGCCGCCTTGGCGGCATCCGGCAAATCCGCCCCCTGCACAAGCGCGGCGCAGAGCGCCCCGATAAAGGCATCCCCCGCCCCATGGCTGGACACGGCCTGCACCTTTTCGGCGGGAATGGTAAAGGCCACATCATCCGGCCCGACCGCGGCCAGACCTTTGCTGCCCGCGGTGACGATCACCGCCTCAAACCGCGCGGCAAGACCTTTGGCCGCATCCGCCGCACTGTGCAGGCAGCAGACGGGATCAGCGCCCATCATCTCGGCCTCGACTGCGTTGACCACCAGAATATCCCCCAGCGCCACCAAGTCGGGCGACAGGGCACGGGCGGGGGCGGCGTTCAGCAGGGTGCGCACCCCGCGCGCGCGGGCGGCGGCGGCGGCGGCGATGTTCAGCGCCTCGGGCACCTCATTTTGCAGGATCAGCAGGCCGACACCGCGCCACACAGCGTCATCCGTCAACCCGGCAGGATCAATCTGCAAATTCGCGCCCGACACGATGGTCGCGGCATAATCGCCTGCGGTATCCAGAAGGGCCACACTCATGCCCGACCCGACGCCCTCCAAGGTGGCGACAAAACCGTCCTCCACCCCACCCGCCCGCAGGGCTGCGCGCAAAAAGCGGCCAAAGTCATCCGCGCCGACTGCGCCGAACATCCGGCTGGCCACACCCGCCTTGGCCACGGCGACAGCCTGATTGCCGCCCTTGCCACCGAATTTGGGAAACCAGCGCGAGCCGACGGCGGTTTCATCCTTGCGCGGCAAATGGTCGGCCTGCACCATGATGTCGTAATGCAGGCTGCCAACGGTCAGGACGGTGGGGGCGGTCATCAGGGGCCTCAGCTTCGGCGTTTGGATTGCACGGCGCGCATGGTGCGCGCCAGATTGAGATCGGCCGTCTTGCGGTCGCGTTGTGCCACGGCGACGAAAAGCGCATCCAGCAGGTTCAACTGGGCAATGCGGGCCGTGGCATTCTCGCCCAGCAGCGGGTTGTTTTGCGCGGTGGAACAAAGGACCACATCCACCAACTGCGCCACGGGACTGTCGGGATAATTGGTGACCGCGATGGTGCGCGCGCCGTTCTTGCGCGCCAGTTCCACCGCATCAATCACCGCCGCCGTGCTGCCCGAATGCGAAAAGGCCACCGCCACATCATCCGGCCCCAGCAGCGCCGCCGACATCATCATCATATGCGCATCATCAAAGACCGAGGCGCGGATGCCCACCCGCAGAAACTTGTGACTGACATCGCGGGCGATCTGCGCCGACCCACCAAGCCCGTAGAAATCCCGCTGACGAGCGCGGTGCAGATAACCTGCGGCGCGATCAAAGGCCTCAAGGTCCAGAATGGCAAAGGTTTCCTCCAGCGCCTGCATGGCGGTGCGGAACACTTTCTGCACAATCTGTCCTGAGGTGTCATCCTCGGCTATCTCGGCATGCAGCGCAGCGGTGTCAGAGCGGTAATAATCGACCAGCCCCTGCCGGAATTCGCGAAAGCCCGCAAAGCCCAGTTTCTTGGCGACCTTGACCACCATCGCCTCGGACACGCCGGACCCGGTGGCGATGTCGCGCAGGGGCATGGATTCATCAATATCCTTGCGCGCCAGAATGTCGGCGGCCACCTTCGCCTCAAGCGGTGTCAGCCCCGGCAGTTTCATGCGGATCTGTGCCCCGACCGCGCGTGGATCACCCATGCCTTATCCCTCTTTGCCACTGGCAACCTTGTCAATCAGCATGGCGACAATGATGATGATTCCGGTCGCAAGCAACTGGTAGAAGGCCTGCACGTTCATGAGCGTAAGACCGTTGCGCAGCGTGCCAAGGATGATGCAACCGATCAACGTGCCGGGGATGGACCCGCGCCCGCCCATCAGGCTGGCCCCGCCGATGGCCGCAGCGGCAATCGCGTCCAGCTCCCACAGGGTGCCCATCGTGGGTTCCGCCGCACCCAAGCGCCCGATCAGGATCAAGGCCGCCACCGCCGCCATCAGGCCCGAGATCATGTAGGCCGCCATCTTGGTCAGCGTGACAGGAACCCCTGCGATGCGTGCGGCTTCGGGGTTGCCGCCGACGGCCATAAAGTATTCGCCCAGCGGCGTCTTGTTCAGGATGACCCAAGCCGCGATGGCCAGACCCCCCACCACAATGACCGGATTGGGAATCCCCATCAGCGTGCCATTGGTCAGGGCGCGAAACTCATCCGGCAGGCCAAAGATCGGCGTGCCCCCGGTAAAGATCAGCGCCAGCGCCCGATACAGCGACAAGCCCCCCAGCGTGACGATAAAGGGCTGCAACCCGCCCCAAGTGATCAGCGCGCCATTGACCGCGCCGCAGGCCACACCCACCGCCAGCGCCCCAAGGATGGCCAAGGGCAGCGGCACCCCCGCCACCAGCATCGCCGCCCCAAGCACCGCCGACAGCGCAGCCACCGGCCCCACCGACAAATCAATCCCGCCCGAGATGATGACCAGCGTCATGCCAAGCGCGATGCAGGCATTGATCGCCGATTGTTGCAGGATGTTGACCAGATTGGGCGTGGTCAGAAAGGTATCCGATTGCAGCGCAAACACGACCGAGATCAGCACCAGCCCCAGCAGGGTGCCCGCGTCCCGAAAGCGGATATTGGCAAGCAAAGCGTTCATGCGACGGTTCCGGTCTGGCGGTTGGGGATGGCGGCGCTGGCGATGGCCGCTTCTGAAATCTCGGACGGGCCCAGCGTGGCGCTGATCCGGCCCTCTTGCATGACAAGCACGCGGTCTGACACGCGGATCACCTCGGTCAATTCAGAGGAAACGACGATCACGGCCCGCCCCTCGGCGGCGAGGCGTTCGATCAGGTCGTAAATCTCGGCCTTGGCACCGACATCAATGCCGCGCGTGGGTTCATCAAACAGGAAGATCTGTGTGCCTGCGGCCAACCAGCGGCCGATGATGGCCTTTTGCTGGTTGCCGCCCGAAAAGCTGCCGATGGGGCGTGTGACCGCCAAGGGCCGCAGATTGACCTGTCGCATCAATTCTTCGGTCCGGGTCTTGAGAAACGCCTTGCGGATCAGCCCCGCCCGCGAAAAGGCGCGCATCGCAGGCAGGGCGACATTGGCCGTGACGGGGCGGTGGCGCAGGATGCCATCGCGCTTGCGCTCTTCCGGCACCAGACCGAACCCCGCCTTGATCCGCGCGCGGGGATTTGTGCCCGCAACCGACACCCCATTCACCCGCACGGTCCCGGCATCCGCCCGGTCCACCCCGGCGATCAGGCGCAAAAGTTCGGTCCGGCCACTGCCGACAAGGCCCGCGATGCCCAGCACCTCTCCGGCGTGGATGGTAAAGCTGGCATCCTTGACCGCACGCCCGCGCGACAGCCCATCGACCTGCACCACCACGCGATCCGTGGCAAAGCTGTTGTGCTTGGCATGCACCAACTCTCGCCCGACCATCAGCTGGATCACCTGCCGGACCGGGGTTTCGGGCAAGGCCACCTGCCCCACCAACCGCCCATCGCGCAGGATCGTGGCGGCTTGGCACAGACGGAACACCTCATCCATCTTATGGCTGACATAGATCACCGACACGCCTTGCGCGGTCAGCGTTTCGATCACCGTGACAAGGCGGTCAAACTCCGCCGGGGTCAGGGACGACGTCGGCTCATCCATCGCGATGATGCGGGCATTGGCGCGCAGGGCCTTGGCGATTTCCACGATCTGGCGTTGAGCCACCCGCAGGGAGCGGACCGGGGCCGTGACGTCAATCGATGCGTCCAGCGGGGCGAGGATGCCCCGCGCCGCCGCCTCTTGCCCGGCGCGGTCCACCAGCACGCCGCCCATCCGGCGCAGCGACGCGCCGAGGAAGATATTCTGCGCCACGGTCAGTTCCGGCACCTGCTGCAATTCCTGATGGATCATCGCGATCCCTGCTGCCGCCGCATCGCGCGGGCTGGCCATCTGCACCGGGGTGCCGTCGATCAGAATCTCGCCGCTGCTGCGCGACAGAACGCCCGACAGGATGTTCAAAAGCGTGGATTTCCCAGCGCCATTTTCCCCAAGCAGCCCATGCACCTGTCCGGGCATCACCGTCAGGGCGACATCGTGCAACACGGTCAGAGCGCCGAAACTCTTGCTTACACCAGTCAAGACCAGCCGGGGGTGCATGCCTGCCATCCTTTGAAAAGCTGCGGCCCGCCCACGGGAGGAGGCGGGCCGCATCCCTGCCTTACTGGGCCAACAGGGCTGCGCGCAGCGCCGCCATGTCGGTCGTGGCATAGGTTTCAACATTGTCCTTGGTGATCAGTGCCTGCGGGGTGGCGACCACGCGCGGCAGCGGTTGGCCCGCCATCAGGCGCAGGCTGACCTCCATCGCGATTTCACCGGTCAGCACCGGGAAGCTGTCCACCGTTCCGGTCAGATCGCCCGCGCGGATCGCGGCATAGGCATCCGACACGCCATCGGTGCCGAAGACAGCAACGGTTTCTGCCTTGCCTGCGGCCTTCACCGCCTCGACCACGCCCAGCGCCATGCCGTCGTTGTTGGCATAGAAACCGATCAGATCAGGGTATTGTTGCAGGATGGTGGCGGCGGCGTTGAAGGCTTCTTCCCGGCTCCAATTCGCGGGGACCGAGGCCACGACTTCAAACTTGCCCGAGGCGTTGATGGTTTCGGTGAAGCCTGCCGTGCGTTGGGCGGCAGCGTAAACGCCGGGCTGGCCTTCGATCACGGCCACTTTGCCGCCATCGGGGCGATTGGTGATGAACCAATTGGCGACGTTCACGCCATTGCCCTTTTGCACGTTGCCGACATAGTGCTCGGCCGACGGGATCACCGCGTCATTGACGTTCAGCACGGGAATGCCCGCCGCCTTCGCCGCCTCCACCGCCGGAACAAGGTTGGCATCCGACTGGGGCGAGAACAGCAGGGCGTTGAACCCTTGGCTGATCAGGTTTTCCGCGATGGACAACTGACCCAACTGGTCACCCTCGTTCTGGGCAGCCTGATAGACGAATTCGATTCCCAGTTTGGTGGCGACGTTCTGATACCCCTCACCAAGGCTGCGCCAATATTCGTTGGTCAGCGTTTTCGACACGCCACCCACCTTGGTGCCAGCGGCAGGCGCGGGCAGCGGGCCGAACTTGGACTCAAGCTCGGACCAGTCCATGCGATCCGGTTCGCTGTCGGAATTCAGCGGGGCCAGATCTTGGGCCTGCGCCATGGACAGCGACAGTGCGACGGCGCTGACGGCCAGCGCGCCCTTCAGGATGTGTTTCATTGGTTCCTCCCTTTTCAACACAGATTATTAATATGATTGTAAAGTCATCAACCCGCCGCTGTAGCCTTGGCCAAGGCGACGCGGGCGATCTCTTGCGCCTCAACCGGGTCTTGCCGGCTTTGGGCATCTGCAAGCCGGTTGTCGCCCGCCATCCGGTCCACCGCATCCAGCATCCGCCGCACCGTGCGGATATTGGCCGCGCATTCCGCCACCGGATCGAGACCCGAGGCATCGGGGAACGTGTCGAAATAGATCGCCCCGTCAAAGCCGCCGCGCTTGACTTGCGCCAGCAACTCCAGCGTCGCCTGTTCATGCACCGCGCCGACCATCAGCCCGTCATCGCGCTTGGCATAGCCGTCGTTCAGGTGCAGCCCCAACAGACGCGACCGGCGCTGGACCAGCGCCGCGGCAAAGGCGGGCTGTTCATCGGCATAAAGCGCATGGGCGAAGTCGATGGTCACGCCAAGGTTCGGCTGCCCCGCCTGATCAATCGCCAAGAGCGTCGTCGCAGCGTCAGGCAATACTGAATAAGACCTTGGTTCATTTGGTTTATATTCAAGCGAAATCTGGCAATCCGGATCATGCGCCGCCACTTCGGCAATCGCGGACACCTCAGCCTCCCACAAGGCGGGATAGTCCACCTGAAAGGCATAGTCCCAGCCATCCTGTCCCATCCACAGCGTCATC
>CALRPK020000089.1:0-6759 GCA_943370015.1 Paracoccus haematequi | reverse complement strand
CAAGCCGACCTCGCCCCGTTGGACGTGTCGGGTTACGGCACGCTAGAGGACCGGATGAAATCCGGGGATGAGATTGACGGCGAAGAACGCGCCCTGATGCAGCGCGCCTTGGATGAAAACAGTGTCATCGTGGCGCAGATGACGCCGTTTTTCGACTGATCCTCAGATGCGCTGCCGGATCGCCATGCGCGACTCCCGCAGCGCCATCAGGGGCACAGCCTCGAACCCATCCAGCATACGGCGCGGCATTTGCAGCGCCGGGGCGACATGGCTGCAAGTCAGCACGCCATCGCAGTCGATCAACTCGGGCGTGCCAAGGTCCAGCGACAGGCCCACCGCCACGCTGCGGCGGTCGTCCCACAGCGCCGCGCGGCCATCGACCAGATGTCGGGCGGGAACCAGCACCTCATCCTCGGCGAACAGGTATTCGGTGGCGGGGCCGGAATAGAGCACGGGCTGATCCGCCGACAGCAGGATATCGCCGCGCGTCTGGAAATAGCCCGCCCGCAGCAGGACCGGCGCGCATGATCCACGGCTGGGGGCCACGGTGCGATGCACGCGCAGCAGTGTGACGGGGCCGTTGTCAGCGGTTTCGATCCGGTCGCCGGGTTGCAACTGGCCAGCGGGGCGCAGGCCTTGGGCCGTCAGGACTGGCGTCGCCCCACCGATCCACGGGCCGGGGGTGGGCAGGGCCGCCCCGCGCGTCACGCCGAACCACAGCACGGATGGATGCCGCCGCGCATCGGGCTTGCACAGCGTTTGCAGGTCCGACATGCGCGGGGCCATGGGATCGGTGCCTTCGGCCCGCAAGATATCGCCCTGCGGCAGGGTCAGCGTCAGCGTCCAGCGATCTGCCGCCATGTCCCAAGCATAGCTCATCCGTGCGGTTCCGGCCCGGTCCGGCAGGGGGCCGCGCAGCAGGTGGCGCACCAGACGTTCGCCCTGCCGCTGCATCACCGCAAGGCCGATCTGGCGGTCAAAGAACACCGAAAACACGCGCGGCAGGCCATCGTCGGACCGCAGGTCCAACAGGACGGGGCCGGGGGCGGCGGGCAGGGCGATTTCCATCGTGAACTGCGCTTGCGGCAGGGGCAGCGACGGCTCGGCGCTTTGGGCGGGATGATCAGACAGCGCAAGCCAGCCCTGCGCCGAGGGGATGCCAACGGTCATCTGCCACCCCGCAAAAGGGTGTCATTGTGGGAAAACATGCTCTGCCTCATCTCTCGCCAGCTTCTGTGGCTGGTCGTTGTTCGAAAAGTGATAGGGGGTGTTCGGGCGATTGTCACCTTTGGTGCAACGATGGGTGGAAAAATTCCCGCGCGGCATGGCTTTACTGCCGCAGGTGGGGTGATTGCAGGCGGGCCGTGGCGGCGGTAAAGCTGGCGAAACCCCGGAGACCGCCATGACCCATACCCCCGTCGATCCCGTCGCGCTGACCGCTGATCTGATCCGCTGCCCCTCTGTCACGCCGGTTGAGGGCGGGGCGCTGGTGCTGCTGGAGCGGCTTTTGTCCGGGGTGGGGTTCACCTGCACGCGGGTGGACCGGGGGCAGACGGCCAACCTTTATGCCCGCTGGGGGTCCAAGGGCGCGAACAAGAGCTTTGGGTTCAACGGTCATACTGACGTGGTCCCGGTGGGCGATGTGGCGGCTTGGACGCAAGACCCGTTCGGGGCGGCGGTGGTGGATGGCTGGATGTATGGGCGCGGGGCGACCGATATGAAATCCGGTGTCGCGGCCTTTGCCGCCGCTGCGGTGGATTTTGTGCGCGAAACGCCGCCCGATGGCGCGGTGATCCTTGCCATCACCGGGGATGAGGAGGGCGACGCCACCGATGGCACCGTGGCCTTGCTGGACTGGATGGCCGGGCAGGGTGAGCGGATGACGCATTGTCTGGTGGGCGAGCCCACCTGCCCGAATGAAATGGGCGAGATGATGAAGATCGGTCGTCGTGGGTCCATGACGGCATGGATCACTGCCACCGGGGTGCAGGGCCATTCCGCCTATCCCCACCGTGCCAAGAACCCGATGAGCGCCTTGGTCAAGCTGCTGACGCGGCTGGAAGCGCAGCCCTTGGATACAGGGACGGATCATTTCGACGCCTCAACCCTTGCCATCACCACCATCGACTGCGGCAATCCGGCCAATAACGTGATCCCGGCCAAGGGCACGGCGACGGTCAATATCCGTTTCAACGATCTGCACTCGGGGGCCTCGCTGTCCGACTGGCTGCGCGGCCATGCGCAGGCGGTGGAGGCTGAGACGGGGGTGACGATCGCCTTAAGGATCAGCGTCTCGGGCGAAAGTTTCCTGACCCCGCCGGGGGAGTTGTCGGCGTTGGTCGCGCGGGCGGTGCAGGCGGAAACCGGGCGGGTTCCGGAATACTCAACTTCGGGCGGGACGTCGGATGCGCGCTTCGTCAAGGATCACTGCCCGGTGGTGGAATTCGGGCTGGTCGGCAAGACCATGCATCAGGTGGATGAACGGGTAGAGGTCGCGCAGATTGGCCAGTTGAAAGCGATCTATACCCGCATCTTGCAGGACTATTTCGCATGACCCTGACCATCGCCGTGACCGACGATATCGCCACCTGCCGCGCGCTGCGCCGGGTTGTGTTCATCGAAGAACAGGGCGTCAGCGAGGCGGATGAGGTGGACGATCTGGACGGTCAGGCCATTCATCTTTTGGCGACGCTGGACGATGTGCCGGTCGGATCAGCCCGCCTGTTGCCGATGGGGAGTATTGGTAAGGTGGGCCGCGTCTGCGTGCTGGCCAAGGCGCGGGGCACGGGGCTTGGGGCAGCCCTGATGCGGGCGGCGGTGGATCATTACCGAACCCTGCCGGGGATCGAAAAGGTCAAGCTGGGCGCACAGACCCATGCGCTGGGCTTTTATGAGCGGTTGGGATTTGTGGCGGTGGGGCCAGAGTATATGGATGCTGGCATCCCCCACCGCGACATGGTGCTGGCGCTTTAGTAAGACGGCTCGCCGATATCTTCGGCCGGAAGGCGCAGGTCTTCGGGCAGCAGCGCGGGGGGTGCCGCCCCTGCGACGGGGTCCGACAGGATCAGACTTTCGGCCAAGGCGCGGTCAGGCTCTCCGCTCCCCACCAGCGCGCGGATGGCGGCGCTGTCGGCGGCAAAGCGGTCGGCGCTGATCGCATCAGCGAGGTGCAGCTTTTCCAACTCTGCCAGCACCGCATCGCCATATTGCGCCATCCCGGCAAGATCGAGCGTGCCATGGGTTTCCGAGTCCAGCCGGATCGCATGGGCGAAACCGTAGAGCACCAGTTGCATGAGGGCATCGCCCGCAGATGCGCCCTTTGCCATGCGGTCGGCCACCAGCGCCTCACCGGCAAAGGTCATGGGCATGGCGATTACGTCCAGCATGTCGCGCAGGCCGCTGATGATGTCGGCATCCACCTGAAAGGCCGGAACCAGCGCCACATCCTCATCCGGGATGCCGCCCAATTCGTCGGTATAGGCATTGACCGGCAGCGGCTTTTGCCGTGGCGCGCGGCGGGGCGCGGGGGTGGGGGCGGGTGCAACCTCTGCTGGCGTCGCGGCCTCTGCGGGGGCGGTTTCCACGGGTGCCGCAACCGGGGTTTCCACCACAGCTTCGACAGGCGTTTCAGGGGCTACTTCAACCGGCACCGACTCGGGGGCCAACAGCGCCAAACCAGAGGCGGTGGGGCGAATCTGGGCGATGGGCTTTGCACCCAAGAGGCGTGACAGGAAGAAGGGCTTTTTCACCACCTCTTCCACCAGCCCCGCGCCGCGCAAAACGCTGAGCGCGCGGCCGAATTCCAGCCCCTGACCACGGGCTTCGACCGACAACACGTCCCGGTTGACTGCGCCGCGCGTGGCATGCAGCCGGACGATCACGGCCAACAGGTCCAACTCTGCCTTCTGCATCGGTTTCTGCGGTTGCATGATCGTCTCCAAAGCGTGCCGCGCAATCGCAGATCGCCCGCGGGGCGTCAACACACGTCGAAGGGGTCCGGCCCCGTCAAGCCCGTCCTGTGCCTTCCATGTCCGTCTGGACTTGTGTTTCCCGGCGTGACCTTCGCGCCTGTCTATGCTACGGGCCAAGGATGCAGCAGCTTCCCACAAAAGAGCAGATCCTTCAGTGGATCACCGACAATCCCGGCCAAGCGGCCAAGCGCGACATCGCCAAGGCGTTCTCTATCAAGGGGGCCGCGCGGATCGAGTTGAAGCGCATTCTGGCCGAGTTAGAAGACGACGGCGCGTTGGAAAAGAAAAAGCGCGCCTACCGTGATCCGGGCAAGCTGCCGCCGGTGTCCTTGCTGACGGTGATCGGTCCCGATGATGCGGGCGATCTCTTCCTGCATGCGATGGAATGGCAGGGCGAGGGTGCGGCGCCGCGCATCCTGTTCATCCCGAAAAAGGGCGATCCGGCGATGGGGCCGGGGGATAAACTGCTTGCGCGGCTGTCCGAGGTGAACCTTGAGGACCGCGAATATGAGGCGCGGCTGATCCGCAAGCTGGGATCAAACGCGATCAAGGTGCTGGGCATCTATCGCAAAGGATCGGACGGCGGGCGGATCGTGCCGATTGACAAAGGTGCGGACAAGGAATGGCGCGTCGGGCGCGACGATGACCTTGGCGCGCGGGACGGCGAATTGGTCGAGGCGGAACAGGCCGGGCCGAAGCGGATGGGCCTGCCCTCCGCCCGGATCGTGCAGCGTCTGGGTGATCCGGCGGGGCCAAAGGCGGTCAGCCTGATTGCCATCCATCAGCACGGCATTCCCGACCGTTTCCCCGATCAGGTGCTGGCCGAGGCCGACGCCGCGCAGCCCGTGGGTCTGGCCGGGCGCGATGATCTGCGCGATCTGCCACTGGTGACCATCGACCCCAGCGATGCCCGCGACCATGACGATGCCGTGTTCGCCGAGGCGGATACCGATCCCTCCAACCCCGGTGGCCATATCGTCTGGGTCGCCATTGCCGATGTCGCCCATTACGTCCGCCCCGGTTCGGCGCTGGATCGTGAGGCGCGAAAGCGTGGCAATTCCACCTATTTCCCTGACCGTGTGGTGCCGATGCTGCCTGACACGCTGTCAGGTGATCTTTGTTCGCTGCACGAAGGCGTGGACCGCCCCTGCATCGCGGTGCGGATGCGGCTGGACGCACAGGGCCACAAGATCGGGCATCGCTTTGTGCGCGGCTTGATGCGCTCGGCGGCATCCTTGCATTACGGTGAGGTGCAAGAGGCGCAGGACGGCAACGCCAATGACCGTTGCGCCCCGCTGATGGACCGGGTGATCCGCCCGCTTTATGCCGCCTACGCCGCCGCTTGTATCGCGCGGGCGGAACGGCAGCCGCTGGACCTTGAGCTGCCAGAGCGCAAGGTCGTGCTGTCGGATGAGGGCAAGGTTCTGTCTGTCGCCTTCCGCGACCGCTTTGACGCGCATAAGCTGATCGAGGAGTTCATGATCCTCGCCAATGTCGCGGCGGCGGAAGAGTTGGAGCGTCTGAAACGCCCGCTGCTCTACCGCGTGCACGAAGAACCGACGCCGGAAAAGCTGGAGTCCTTGCGCGAGGTGGCCGAGGCATCGGGCTTTACCCTTGGCAAAGGCCAAGTGCTGAAGACCGCACATCTGAACCGGCTGCTGGTGCAGGCGCGGGGGTCGGATCAAAGCGAGTTGATCAATATCTCGACCCTGCGGTCGATGACGCAGGCCTATCACCACGCGCAGAATTTTGGGCATTTCGGGCTGGCGCTGCGGTCTTACGCGCATTTCACCAGCCCGATCCGGCGCTATTCCGACTTGATCGTGCATCGTGCTCTGATCGCGGGGCATAAGTGGGGCGATGATGGGTTGTCGGCTTGGGACGTTGAAAATCTGGATGAGACGGCAAAGCTGATCTCTGACGCTGAACGCCGCAGCATGGCGGCAGAGCGCGATACGGTGGATCGCTATCTGGCGGCCTATTTGGCGGACCGGGTGGGGATGACCTTTACCGGGCGGATTTCCGGTGTGCAGCGGTTCGGGCTGTTCGTGAAGCTGGACGAAACCGGGGCGGATGGCCTGATCCCGATCCGCGATGTGGGGCGTGAGTTTTTCCATTTCGACGCCGACAGCCAGACCCTGATGGGGGCCGATACCGGCGTGATGATCGGGATTGGCCAGCGCGTGACGGTGCGTCTGGCCGAGGCTGTGCCGGTGACCGGTGGTCTGGTGCTGGAACTGCTGGAACTGGAGGGCGGCACGCTGCCCAACGGGCGGGCGGGCAAGAAAAAGGCTGGCCGCTTTGCGCCGAGGAAGCCATCGCAGCGGGCGGCGCGGGATGCAGGCGTGGCGCGCAAGGTTGTGCGCAAGCGGAAGTAGGCGTGCCTACAATGGCAACGTCAGCCAAAGGGGCGCGCACGCACCGCGGGGTGGGTGCACGGATACGTGCGCCCGCCCCGTGGGGGCGGTGCGGGCGCGCCCCGATGCTTTGGGCATCGGGGCAATCCCTGTCGTTGCGCCGCAAGTGAAAAGTTTGGGGCCTACTCCCGCCCCCACTCCGCCCCTTGCATTTCCCTCAACCGGCTCGCCGTGCGTTCAAACTCGAACGACCCCGACCCTTCGGAATAGAGCCGCTCAGGGATGTCAGCGGCGGAACAGACCAGCCGCACCTTGGCCTCATACAAGGCGTCGATCAGGGTGACGAAACGCTTCGCCTCATTGTAGTTCGACGAAGAAAGCTGCGGGATGTCCTCAAGGATCAGCACCCGGACGGCCCCCGCGATGGCCAG
>CALRPK020000088.1:0-6762 GCA_943370015.1 Paracoccus haematequi | reverse complement strand
GCCAGTTTTCCTATACCTGCGATGGCCGCGCCGATTCGATGCGCGATCCCGAAGCGATCGACCGCGCTGGGCGTATCGCCCGCGTGATGCTGGACGGCGCACCGCGTGCGCTGACCTTGGGGGCGATGTTCTTTCACACCACAGGTGTGCGTCCCGATTGGTCGCGCCGCTTTGACCGCACCGCCACCATCGGCTCGCACCTGTTTTACAAGCAGTAATCCCGGTTCTTCTTTCGCTTTCGGCCAGTGTGCCTTTGGCATGTGCGGGTTGATCAAGAAATGAGTAGGGAACCGCCCCCCACGTCGCGGCGCTTGCGCAGAGTGACGCCTTCGGGCATGGGACGGGGCGTCTTGCCGGGCTATACCCTGTTCAGGACTGCAAGCGCCGATCCGGGAAGGGGCCGACATGACCAGTGACATCAGCCTCGCCTTCGCGCATCCCGAGGAACGCTCGGTCGCATCCGCCAGCGCTGACCCGCGCGACCGCATCTCGCTGCGCGATCACATCGTCGAGGTTGAGATCGGCGCGTTTCAGCAGGAACGCGGCACCACCCAGCGCATCCAGTTCAACATCGTCGTCGAAGTGCGCCCCCAGCCGCAGCCGCTGGATGATGATGTCGACAAGATCCTGTCCTATGATCGCTTGACCGAGGCGATTGCAGCCGAACTGTCCGCCGAACGCCTGAACCTCTTGGAAACGCTGTCCGAACGGGTGGCAGAGCGCATCCTGTCCGAACCGCAGGCCATGCGCGCCTTTGTTCGCATCGAAAAGCTGGATCGTGGCCCCGGCAAGTTGGGCGTGGAAATCGTGCGCTCCCGCGCCGAGGCGCCGTTGCGCGCCGTGGGGCAAGACGGGGTTGAGGAAGCTTTGCATCCCTTGGTCGCGTTCCTTGACAACACCGCCATCGCCGCACCTGACCTGTCGGAAAAGCTGGATGATCTGCAATCGCGCGGCCTGCCGGTGATCCTGACCGTGGGTCTGCCCGACATGGCCCGCCCGCAAACCGGCCACAAACCGACCCAGCGCCGGATTGACCTTTTGGCCATCGAACAAAATGCATGGACCTTGGCCGCACGGGATGATCGCTGTGTGGTCGTCTCCACCCGGACCGAGATTGATTGGGCGGTCAAGCATGGCCAAATGATCGTCTGGGCACCGTCCAAGCTTGTGCTGGATGCCGTCGATGGGCCGCAAAGCCGTGACCCGGTGGCGCTGGCCCTTTGGCTGGCCGAGGTGATGGCCGCGGCGGGCATCGTCGTTCACGGTGATGTTGCAGTTCCGGCAGGAAGCCGCGTGACCGTGCAGCGCGCGTGATCCACGGGGCTTGCGCGCTGCGCCGCGCGGGCCTAATCCCGCTGGCATGGAATATGTCAGACCGATAGCCATGACAGACACCGCCCGTCCCGCCACGGCCTTGCCGCTGGCCGGGGGCTGGTGCTGGTTTGACCGGGCAGAGGTTCTGTCGCGGCACGAAGCGCCCCGGATCGTGGCAGCGCGCGATTTGCCGTCAGACTGGCAGGACCGGCTCTGCGCCCCGCGCGCAGATTTTGCGGGCCTGTCGATGGACCTGCCGCGCGTGATGGGCATCCTGAACGTCACGCCTGACAGCTTTTCTGATGGAGGCCGTTTCACGGACCCCGCTGCCGCCATCGCGCAGGCGCAAGCCATGGCCTTGGGCGCGGATGTGCTGGACATCGGTGGCGAAAGCACCCGTCCCGGCGCGGCCGAAGTTGAGGTGTCCGAAGAAATCGCCCGCACCGCCCCGGTGATCGCTGCCTTGCGCGGGGCGGGGTTGGAAACTGCCATCTCTATCGACACGCGCAAGGGGCCGGTCGCGCAGGCGGCGTTGGCGGCGGGCGCGGGCATTGTGAACGATGTCGCGGCGATGGGCTTTGATCCCACGATTGCCAAGGTGACCGCCGAGTCGGGCGCACCGATCATCCTGATGCATTCGATCAAGACGCCGGAAACCATGCAGGACGACCCGCAGTATGAGGATGTGCTGCTGGATGTGTATGACTTCCTGTCGGCACGTATCGCACAGGCTGTCGCGGCTGGTATTCCGGCCAGCCAAATCATGGTCGATCCCGGCATCGGCTTTGGCAAGACGCTGCAACATAACCTGACCCTGATCCGGGGCCTGTCCCTGTTCCACGGGCTGGGCGTCCCGGTGCTGCTGGGCGTATCGCGCAAGCGCTTCATCGGCACCATCGGGGGCGAGGCGCAGGCCGACCGGCGGATGCCCGGATCCGTCGCTCTGGCCTTGCAAGGTGTGGCACAAGGGGCGCAAATGCTTCGGGTGCATGATGTGATTGAAACGCGGCAGGCGTTGCGTCTGTGGCTGGCTTTGAACAAGGGTTTTTTCCCATGACCAGAAAACTTTTCGGAACCGATGGCGTGCGGGGCCGGGCCAATCAATTTCCGATAACGGCTGAGATGGCGCTGAAACTGGGGGCCGCTGCGGGGCGCTATTTCCGCCGCGATGGCAGTCCCGACCACCGCGTGGTGATCGGCAAGGACACCCGCCTGTCGGGCTATATGCTGGAGAACGCGCTGACGGCCGGGCTGACCAGCACGGGCATGAATGTGCTGCTGCTGGGCCCGGTGCCAACCCCTGCGGTGGGGTACCTCACCAAATCCATGCGGGCGGATCTGGGCGTGATGATCTCTGCCAGCCACAACCCGCATCAGGACAACGGGATCAAGTTCTTCGGCCCCGACGGCTTCAAGCTGAACGATGAGGCCGAGATTGAGATTGAGCGCATGGTCGAAGGGGAAATCCGCCTTGCCCAAGCCGAAAACATCGGTCGCGCGAAGCGGATCGACGACGCGCAGGGCCGCTATCAGGAATTCATCAAGACGACCTTCCCGCCGGGCCTGCGTCTGGACGGTTTGAAAGTGGTGATCGATTGCGCAAACGGTGCCGCCTACAAGGCCGCGCCCGAGGTGCTGTGGGAGTTGGGTGCCGAAGTGATCCCTTTGGGTGTCAGCCCGAACGGCAAGAACATCAACGACCGCTGTGGATCGACCCACCCCGAGGCCGCCGCCCGCGCCGTGTTTGAACAGGGCGCGGATGTGGGCATCTGTCTGGATGGCGATGCGGACCGTGTGATCATCCTTGACCAAGATGGCCGTGGTGCCGATGGCGATCAGTTGATGGCGCTTCTGGCGGCTCGCTGGGCCGAGGATGGCCGCCTGAAGGGCGGGGCTTTGGTCGCCACCGTCATGTCGAACCTTGGCCTTGAGCGTCACATGCAATCGCACGGGCTGCGGCTGGAACGGACCTCGGTCGGCGACCGCTATGTGGTCGAACGCATGCGTGAGGGCGGCTTCAATCTAGGCGGCGAACAATCGGGCCATATCGTGATGACCGATTACGCCACCACCGGCGATGGTCTGCTGGCGGGTCTGCAATTCCTTGCGGAAATGGCGCGCAGCGGCAAACCGGCGGATGAGTTGGTGAACCAGTTCGAAACCGTGCCGCAACTGCTGAAAAACGTGCGCTTCGGCGCGGGGTCCAAGCCGCTGGAGGTGAACAGCGTCAAGTCGGTCATCGCCGAGGCCGAGGCGCGGCTGAACGGCAAGGGACGCCTCTTGATCCGCAAGTCGGGGACCGAACCCCTGATCCGCGTGATGGCCGAATGCGAGGATGAGGCGATGCTGACCGAAGTGGTCGATGGTATCGTCGCTGCCGTGCAGGCCGTCGCGGTCTGACGCGGCGTCAGCCGCGCGTCTGGGGCTTGCTGTGGCGCGGGGAGAGGGGCAGTCTTGTGTCATGCAAGACATCACCCCCTCCGCCACTGATTTCGCTGCTCTCGCCGCGGGCAATCTGCACCGCCGCCAATCCTTTGGCCTGACCGAACGGCGTGCCGCCTTGTCGGCGCTGGAGCGTGTCTTGCGTGCCAACCGCGCCGCTATCGGCGCGGCATTGCGTGCCGATCTGGGCCGGGATGAGGCTGAGACCGATTTAGTCGAGCTTCTGCCGGTCCTGACCGAAATTGGCCATACCCGCCGCGCCCTGCGCCGCTGGATGCGCCCGCGCCGGGCTGCGCCGACTTTGGCGATGCTGGGAACCTCGGCCCGGATCGTGCCGGAACCGAAGGGCGTGGTCCTGATCCTCGCGCCTTGGAACTTTCCGCTGATGCTGTGCCTTGCCCCCCTCGTCTCGGCGATTGCGGCGGGCAATGCGGCGGTGCTGAAGCCGTCCGAACTGACCCCTGCGACGGGGGAGTTGCTGGCGCGTCTGGTGGCAGAGGCGTTGCCCCCAGACCTCGTGCGCGTGGCTTTGGGCGGGGTGGAGGTGGCGCAGGCGCTGCTGGAGCAGCCGTTCGACCATATCTTCTTCACCGGTAGTCCTGCTGTCGGGCGCAAGGTGATGCAGGCCGCTGCCCGACACCTGACACCCGTGACGCTGGAACTGGGCGGCAAATCCCCGGTCATCGTCGGCCCGGATGCCGATCTGGCGCAGGCCGCGCGCTGGATCGTCTGGGGCAAGGTTCTGAACGCGGGGCAGGTCTGCGTCGGCCCGGATCATGTCTTTGTGCACGCCAGCCGCATGGCCGAGTTGCGCGCGGCTTTGGTAGCCGAGTTTGCCCGCCAAGGCGGTGACATCCCCCGCATCGCCAACCCGCGCCACCATGCGCGGTTGGTGGCTTTGGCGGAGGATGCCGCAGGCAAAGGGGCTGTGGTCACGCCCTTTGGCGCGGATGATGCCGCGGGCCTGCGCCTTGCGCCAAGGTTGATCGAGGGGCAGGGGGCGGAGATGCTGGTGGCGTCCGAAGAAATCTTCGGCCCCTTGCTGCCGTTGATCCCCTATGACGACCCTGTCGAGGTGGTGGCACAGATCAGTGCCGCGCCGAAACCGCTGGCGCTGTATGTCTTTGCCCGTGACCGGGGGCTGGTTGATCTGGTGACGGCGCGGACTTCTTCTGGGTCAGTCGGGGTGAACCTGACGGTGATGACCTTCAGCCATGGCAACCTGCCCTTTGGCGGGGTGGGCAACTCTGGCATGGGGGCCGCGCATGGGCGGGCGGGGTTTGACACCTTCAGCCACCTGAAACCCGTGTTGCAGAACTGGGGCTCGCTGCTGCCGATGGTGTTCCCGCCCTACGGCGCAAGGGTCCGGCGGCTGATCGGCGCGATGGTCAGGTGGTTGTGAGGGAACGCCCTGCGAAGTCATTGAGTGCTAGGCAAAGTCAAACAGTCCGGGGGACTGTTTGACTTTGCCGCCATAGGTCCGCGTGCAGACCGCCGGGTTGTGCGCCTCTGGCGCGCAGCCCGAGGGGGAGGGCTGCGCGCGGACCGGGGCTTTGGGCCCCAGTCCGGTCCCAATGTTGTGACAGAAAAAGGGATTGCGCACGTTGGAAAAGAAAAAGCGCGAGGTTTCCCCCGCGCCTTCGGTCTTCCCTCTGGAACCAATCAGTTCCGCGACTTGTCGACCATCTTGCCTTTGGAAATCCACGGCATCATCGCGCGCAGCTTTTCGCCAACCTTTTCGATCTGGTGCTCGTCGTTGATGCGGCGGGTCGCCTTGAAGAAGGGCTGGCCCACGGCGTTTTCCTGCATGAAATCACGCACGAACTTGCCGGTCTGGATGTCGGTCAGCACGGCCTTCATGCGGGCCTTGGTCTCATCATAGGGCAGGATGCGCGGGCCCGAGACATACTCGCCATATTCGGCGGTGTTCGAGATCGAGTAGTTCATGTTGGCAATGCCGCCTTCGTAGATCAGGTCCACGATCAGCTTCACTTCGTGCAGGCATTCGAAATAGGCCATCTCAGGCTCATAGCCCGCTTCGACCAGCGTCTCAAAGCCCATGCGGATCAACTCGACCAGACCGCCACACAGAACCGCCTGCTCACCGAAGAGGTCGGTTTCGCATTCCTGACGGAAGTTGGTCTCGATGATGCCCGAACGCCCGCCCCCGATGGCCGAGCAATAGGACAGCCCGATTTCCATCGCGCGGCCGGTCGCATCCTGATGCACGGCCACAAGGCACGGCACGCCGCCGCCCTTGGTGTATTCGCCGCGCACGGTGTGGCCGGGGCCCTTGGGGGCCATCATGATGACGTCGACGCCCTTTTTCGGCTCGATCAGGCCGAAATGCACGTTCAGACCATGGGCGAAAGCAATCGCCGAGCCTTCGCGCAGGTTGTCATGGACGTATTTCTTGTAGGTGTCGGCTTGCAGCTCGTCCGGCATGGTGAACATGATCACGTCGCACCAAGCGGCGGCTTCGGCGATGCCCATGACCTTCAGGCCTTCGCCTTCGGCTTTCTTGGCCGAGGGCGAGCCTTCGCGCAGCGCCACAACAAGGTTCTTCGCGCCCGAGTCGCGCAGGTTCAGCGCATGGGCGTGGCCCTGAGAGCCATAGCCGAGGATGGCGACCTTTTTGTCCTTGATCAGGTTGATGTCGCAGTCACGATCATAATAGACGCGCATTGGGGCGTTCCTTCGTTGATAAGATGGTGGCACAATACGGGCTTTCGCGCGACATCCCGTGCATTGTTTGACGGATTGCGATTTTTCTGCGAAGAATCATGCGCGCTTTCCACGATTAGTGAAGAATTCATGCAACTGGACGAAACCGACCGCAGGGTGCTGCGGCATTACCTCGCCGATCCCGACTTGGCCCGCGCCGATCTGGCCGACCGCGCCGGGGTGACGGCGGCCACCCTGTCGCGGCGGCTGGACCGGCTGCGTGAGGGCGGTGTGATCCGGGCCGAGGGCGCGCGCATCGACTGGCGCAGGCTGGGCTATGAG
>CALRPK020000087.1:0-6776 GCA_943370015.1 Paracoccus haematequi | reverse complement strand
CTGCATGTGGTGCCGGATGACGTGTCACAGGATGACCGCTTTCGTCGCAACCTGCGCAGGCTGGGGGCGGCTGGGCTGCCCTTTGACCTATGCGTGCTGCAACGCCAGTTGACGCTGGCGACCGACTTGGTCGACGCCTGCCCCGACACGGTCTTTGTGCTGGACCATTGCGGCGTGCCTGCCATCGCGACGGGCGCGTTTGCCGATTGGCAGGCACGGATCACGCCGTTGGCGGCCCGGCCCAATGTCTCGGTCAAGCTGTCTGGCATCAGCGCCTATGCGCCGCCCGACTGGACGCTGGACAGTCTGCGCCCCTATGTCGATCACCTGCTTGCGGCCTTTGGACCGGGACGGATGGTGTGGGGATCGGACAGTCCGGTGTGCACGCTGAATTCCAGCCTGCCGGAATGGGTGGCTTCGACCCGTGCGCTGCTTGGATCACTGTCCGATGCCGAACGCGGCTTGATCCTACACGCCAACGCCGAACGGATCTGGTTTCCCCCGGCCTGACGGTGTGGCCCACAAGGGGCAGGAACAGGCGGGACGATACCAGCGCGGGGCGATGACGGTCTTGTGCTGGAACCCCTGCGCTTACCGGCTGCTTACACCGGGACCATAACCCGGAGCAGCCCCTTGATGATCGCCCAAAGCCCAAGCCGCCGACACGGCGGATCGGATCAACGTGCAACGCAGACGGAAGGTGTGACCGCCGAAGACAGGTCACGGCTGCTGCGCGGCACAGCGGGCAGCTTTTGGGCATGAGGGGTGCCTCTCTCGTCGGACTTGCGACTGCCCTGCCCCCGCATGTTCTGCCGCAAGCGGACGCGCTGCAAGCGGCCACGCAGGCCTTTGGCGAACGTCAATCAGGCTTTGCGCGGTTGTCACAGGTGTTCACCACCGCAGGGATCGCCACCCGCAGCCTTGCGCGCCCGATGGAGTGGTATCTGACCCCGCGCGGCTGGCGAGACCGCAACGCCGCATATCTGGACGTGGCCCCGACCCTGTTTTTCGATGCGGCCAGGCGCGCACTGGATCAATCCGGTCACCGGGCGGATCAGGTGGATATCATCATCACCGTCTCCTCCACCGGCATCGCAACGCCGAGCCTTGAGGCGCTGGTGGCCGACCGCATCGGCTTTCGCGCCGATGCCATCCGCATCCCGGTGTTCGGATGGGGCTGCGCGGGCGGGGCGGCAGGACTGGCGCTGGCTGTGGATCTTGCTGCCGTGCACCCCGGCGCGACCGTGCTGGTCGTGGCGGTGGAACTGTGTTCGCTGTCCTTCCGTCTGGATGTGGTGAGCAAGGAAAACACCGTCGCCACCGCGCTTTTCGGCGACGGGGCTGCGGCGGCTGTCGTCACCTCAGGGGCCCAAACGGGGGTGCCGCTCCACAGCGGGCGTCAGTACCGCTGGCCGGACACGCTGGGCATCATGGGCTGGCGGGTCGAGGACGAAGGGCTTGGCGTCGTCTTTGACCGCGCCATCCCGCCCTTTGCAGAGGCGCATTTGCCTGACGCTGTCCGCACCCTTTGGCCCACCACGACTGAGGCACCGCCTGCCCGATTTGTCTGCCATCCGGGCGGGGCCAAGGTCATCACCGCACTGGAAACCGCGCTGGACCTGCCAACCGGCCGCCTAGCGGCAGAGCGCGCCGTCCTGTCCCGTCACGGCAACATGTCAGCCCCGACGGTGCTGTTCGTGCTCGAGGAAGTTATGCGGTCTGGCCCGGTTGACGATGCACTTTTGCTGGCGCTTGGCCCCGGATTTTCGCTGGCGGGCCTGCGGTTGGGCGATGCGCGCTGAACTGCTGATCGCCCTGATCCTTGTGCAGCGTCTGGCCGAACTGGCTTGGGCGCGGCGCAACATGCGCCACCTGATTGCGCGGGGTGCGGTGGAACATGGGGCGCGACACTATCCGCTGCTGATTGTGCTGCACAGCCTTTGGCTGGGCGTCATGGCGGCGCTGTCCGTCGGGCTCACTGTCCCTTGGCCATGGGTCGCCGCGTTCCTGCTGTTGCAGGCGCTGCGTCTGTGGACCATCGCGACGCTGGGCCAAAGGTGGAGCACGCGCGTTCTGGTCCTGCCTCAAGCCCCATTGGTGGCGCAGGGGCCGTTCCGGTTTGTCCGGCATCCGAACTATCTGATCGTTGCCTGCGAATTGGCGCTGATCCCGCTGGCACTGGGCGCGCCTTGGACCGCGCTGATCTTTACGCTGCTGAATGCGGGCGTGATGGCGATCCGCATCCCCTGCGAGGAAGCGGCGCTCCGGATGGGCGGCCCTGAGAAAACAGGACCGCCGTAGGGTCAAGCCGCCTTCATCCCGCCAAAAGCGCCGCGTTACCACCTGCCGCCGTGGTGTCCACGCACAAATGCCGCTCATGCGCGACATGGGCCTGATCGGGCATCGCCGTGATCAAGGGCACGATGGCCCCATCACGGTCGGCCAAGGCCTGGGCCAAAGCACGGCCTTCAGTGGCATCCCCCCACCAAATGGCGGCGGAAAAGCCGTCAAGGCTGATCAGGGTTTCGGCGGTGATGTGGCCCTCGGCCGAGACGGCGATACCGCCCACCCCCTCAACCGCCGCTTTTTGCGCGGCAGCTGCGTCAAAACCGGGGCCAAGGCAGAGGACAGGCCCCCGCGCGTGCAGGGTCAGACGGTTCAACTCTCCGGTCGGGCCGGGCATCATGCGTTCGGCGATTTGGCGGGCGACGGGCTGTTGCAGGGTTTGGGTCAGGGCGGCCACATTGGCCCGGCCTAGCCAAGGGTTGGGCGTGACAGCCGACGTTGCGGGTACAAAGAACCGCGTCAGGTAATTCGGCCCGCCCGCCTTTGGCCCGGTGCCCGAAAGCCCCTCACCGCCAAAGGGTTGGCTGCCCACAACGGCACCAATTTGGTTGCGGTTGACGTAGATATTGCCCGCGTGGACCGCCCCGGCAATCTCTTGCACGCGGGCGTCAATCCGGGTGTGCAGGCCGAAGGTCAGACCGAAGCCTTTCGCGTTGATGGCGGCGACCACATCGGGGATCGCGTCCGCCTTGAAGGTGGCGACATGCAGGACGGGTCCGAAGATTTCCCGCTCTAGGTCCGTGATGGAGTTTATGCGGATCAGGGTGGGCGCGATGAAGGTGCCAACCGTAGGTGCCGCGCGTTGGTGCAGGATATGGGCGCGCTGTTCGGCCAGATAGTCGGTGATGCCCGCATGGGCGCGCGCGTCAATCACCGGGCCGACGTCGGTGGCCAAATCCCACGGATCCCCCACCACCAGTTCATCCATCGCGCCCTTGATCATCTCGATCACATGCGGGGCGATATCCTCTTGCACATAAAGGCACCGCAGGGCCGAGCAGCGCTGACCCGCCGAGCGGAAGGCAGAGGCCACGATATCTCGCACCGCCTGTTCCGGCAGGGCGGTGGAATCCACGATCATCGCGTTCAAGCCCCCCGTTTCGGCAATCAACGGCGTGCCGGGGGTCAGGTGATCGGCCATGTTGCGCGCGATGGTCTGGGCGGTGGCGGTTGATCCAGTAAAGACCATGCCCCCCACCCGTGGATCGGATGCCAGCGCCGTGCCCACCACATTGCCCCGCCCCGGCAGCAGTTGCAGCGCAGACAGCGGCACGCCCGCCTGATGCAGCAGTCGCACGGCGATGGTGGCGATGACCGGCGTAGCCTCAGCGGGTTTCGCCAGCACGGCATTCCCGGCCATCAAGGCTGCCGCGATCTGGCCGGTGAAGATGGCCAAGGGGAAGTTCCAGGGGCTGATCGCAGCCACAATCCCACGCGGTGCGCCTTGGGCGGTTTCGCCTTCGGTCGCGTAATAGCGCAGGAAATCAACGGCCTCCCGCAATTCACCCACGGCATCGGGCAGGGTTTTTCCGGCCTCGCGCGTCAGGGCGGCGAAGATCGGGCCGAAGTGATCCTCATAGAGGTCCGCCGCGCGGCGCAGGATGGCGGCGCGGGTGGCGGCGGGGGCGTCCCAAGTTTGGGCATCCTCAATGGCGCGGGTGACAGTGGCGGCATCGACGAACAGCGCTTGCGCCACAGCCTCACCCGTGGCCGGGTTGGTGACAGGATGCGCGGTGCCGGTTGCCGGGCGAACGGTCAGCGCCTGCGCCTCCGCCAAGACGCCATGACGGGCGGCCTCGATCCGGGTCAGCGTTCCGACATCGGTCAAATCGAACCCTTTGGAGTTCACCCGCCCTGCCCCGAACACATCCTGCGGTGCCACAAGGGACGCCGGGGCGCGGGCAGTGGACAATGCGGCAAAGGGATCGCGCGCGACCTCTTCCGGCGCGATGCTTTCATCCACGATCTGATGCACGAAGGATGAGTTCGCGCCATTCTCCAGCAAGCGCCGCACCAAATAGGCCAGCAAATCGCGATGCGCGCCCACAGGGGCATAAATCCGGCAGCGGCCCTCCGTTTCGGCCAAGACGATGTCATGCAGCCGCTCGCCCATGCCATGCAGGCGCTGGAATTCGAAGGGCACTGTTCCAGCCAGTTCCAGAATGGCGGCGACGGTCTGGGCGTTGTGGGTGGCAAATTGCGGATAGATGCGGTCGGCATAGCCGATCAGTTTCTTCGCATGGGCGATGTAGCTGACATCCGTCGCGGTTTTGGAGGTGAACAGCGGAAAGCCCGGCAACCCCTCGACCTGTGCGCGTTTGATTTCCGTGTCCCAATAGGCCCCTTTGACCAAGCGGACCATGATTTTGCGATCCAACCGCGTGGCTGTCGCGTAAAGCCAGTCGATCACCAGACCAGCCCGCTTGCCATAGGCCTGCACCACCACGCCAAACCCGTCCCAGCCCGCCAGCGACGGATCGGCAAGGACCGCTTCAATCACCTTCAGCGACAGCACCAGACGGTCCTGTTCTTCGGCGTCGATGTTCATCCCCATCCCCGCCGCTTTGGCGGCTTGGGCCAGCCGCAGCACCACCGGCACCAGTTCGGCCATGACGCGGGCCTCTTGCGCCACTTCATAGCGCGGATGCAGCGCTGAGAGCTTGATGGAAATGCCGGGGTTGGCTTCAACACTGCCCTTGTCGCAGGCCCGCGCGATGGCTGCGATGGCCTTGGCATATTCGCGGGCATAGCGGGCGGCATCGGCGCGGGTCATCGCGGCCTCACCCAACATATCGTAGCTGTAGGTAAAGCCTTGTGCCTCGCGCTTTTTCGCGCGGTCAAGGGCGGCGTCGATGGTCTGGCCCAGCACGAATTGGCGGCCCATTTCCTTCATCGCGCGACCGACCGCGGTGCGGATCACAGGCTCGCCCAACCGCTTGACCATGCCGCGCAGCGTGCCTGCGATGCCGGGTTGGTCGGCCTCAAGCACCTTGCCCGTCAGCATCAGCGCCCAGGTGGAGGCGTTGACGAGGCTGGACGACGCCTCACCCAGATGGCGGCCCCAGTCGGATGGGGCGACCTTGTCTTCGATCAGCGCGTCGATGGTGAACTTGTCGGGCACGCGCAGCATCGCCTCGGCCAGACACATCAGGGCGACACCTTCGCGGGTCGACAGGCCGTATTCCGACAGGAAATGCTCCATCAGCGTGGGCTTTGCCTCAGCCCGGATTCGACGGACAAGATCGGCACCTTTGGCAGTGATGCGCGCACACAAGGGGGTGTCCAGCGCGGCCTCAGCCACCAATTGATCCAAAAGCGCGGTTTCGGGGGCGAATTTGGCGTTCAGGTCGAAGTGGGAAAGATCGGTCATGCTGGCCTCCGCTGGATCACGCAGGAATAGCGCATCGCGGATGGGCGATGCGACCAAACAGGGGCGGATCAGCAGTCGAATGGCCTGAAATCAGCGGCGCAAACAGGACAGACGACCGTCAGGCGTAGATATAGCCGCCTGAGACGATGATATTCTCACCCGTCATATAGGTATTGCGCGGACCACCGGCCATCAGCACCCATTCGGCCATTTCCTCGGGCTCTCCGCCCCGGCCCAAAGGGCTGGCCTTGGCGAGGTCGTCGAGGAACCCCGACGCCCGCGCCTTTTCGGTGGCCATTCCGGCGGGGGCGACGGAGTTGACCAGAATGCCATCCGCCGCCACGGCATGGGCCATGCTTTTGGTCAGGCTGACCACGGCGGCCTTGGTCGCGGCGTAATGGGCGTTTTGCGGATGGGCCTTGAAGGCATCGACCGAGGTGATGTTGACGATCCGCCCGCGCACCCGACCTACGAGGTCTTGCGTCTGCATGTGGCGGATGGCGGCGACCATCATGTGATAGGTCCCCTTGACGTTGATCGCGTTCGACGCGTCCCAGTCGTCATCCGAAATCTCAAGGATCGGGCGGCGCGGATAAATCGCGGCGGAATTCACCAGCGTGTCCACCCGGCCCAAGGCCGCGGCCACCGTGGCAAATGCCGCATGGGCGGCGGGCGCGGTGCGGATGTCACAGGCGGCAAAGGCGATGGGCAGACCGGCGGCGCGGGCGGGGGCAAGAGCCGCCTCTGCCGCATCCGCGTTCAGGTCGATGATGCCGATAGCGCGGGCACCTTCCTCCACCGCCATGCGGGCCAAAAGCGCCCCAAGGCCAGAGGCCCCGCCGACGATGACGAGTGAGAGACCCTTCATTTCCTCCCCCCCGCAGCGGCGACCTGCGCCATGACCGGCTGGCGTGTGGGCAGGATGTCGAAGCGCGCAACGTTGACATGGGCGGGCATGGCGTGAACGGCCATCACCATCGCCGCCACATCCTCAGGCTGGACGGCAGTTTGCCCGGCATACATGGCGGCGCGTTCGTCCAAGGTCAGCACATCCTTGTAA
>CALRPK020000086.1:0-6791 GCA_943370015.1 Paracoccus haematequi | reverse complement strand
CGGCATAGAAGGGGGCCCCGGTGCAGGTGACGGGCTTGCCGCGCAACAACGCCTCAAACCCCAGAAGGGACGTCATGGTCCACACCTCGTCACAGGCGGCGATCAGCGCGACGGGATCGGCCATTCTCGCCACCACATCCGCCAGTCCGGACATGTCGGCATCAGGAATGGCACCGGGGCGCAACCCCGCTTCGACATCCGGGTGGGGTTTGTAGACGATCACGGCATCAGGATTGGCCGCCCGCACGGCGTGCAACAGCGCCAGATTGCTGCGGATATCGCCCGCACCCAAACGGATCGAGGCGTCATCCTCGACCTGACCCGGCACAAGGATGCGGTGACCGGGGGGCAGGTCGGGGATGACACCCGCCAGATTGTACTTCGTTACCCCCGCCGCGATCAGCCTCGCGACCAACCGCTCTGCCCTGACCCGTCCGCCGGGGGGCAGGGGGGCGCTGATCAGCGCCTCCAACCGGCTGGGGCGGCTGGGGTCGTAGTAAATGCCCAGATCATCGGTCACGAGGCTGAGCGGCGGTACAAGCTCTGCCCCCAAGCCGCGCGAGCGCAGGAAACCATCCTCCACCCGCCGCAGGGTCACATCCGGGGGCATGTCGGCAGGTTCTTTCCCCGCCCAGACGAGGATCGGCTTGTGCTGCCGCCGTGCCAGCGCCACGGCCTTGTCTGCGCTGTCGGCAAAGCGCAATGGCACGCGGCGGCCAAACACTTGTTGCAGTCGCCCCCGTTTCCACAGCCGCATGCCAAGCGCGACATGGCCCCGGCGATCCTCGCGGTAGGCGCGGGTTTCGGCCTCAAGCTGGTCCAAGGCCTCTTCCAAGCTGCACAGCCGGTCACGGCAGGGATCGTACCATGTCGGGGCAAGGATCATCGCGGCGGCAAAGAGTTGCGCACGGGTCAGGCTGCGGCGGCGACGGGGCAGGGGCACCTCATCCACGGTCAGGCCCCAGCCCGCATAAAAGGGCTGGCCAAAGACGCGGGGGCGGTGTCCGGCCAAGATCGCCTCGAACCCCAGTTGCGAAGACACGGTATAGACCGCCACGGCCCCTTGCAGCAGCGCCCAAGGCGATACCGGATCGGCGCTGATCGTGGTCTGCGCGTCCAGATCGGCGGGGCCATAATGGCCGGGGCGCAGGCCCAGTGCGGTTTCGGGATGGCTGCGGATCACGATGCGGGCGGCAGGTTGATCGCTGCGCGCCTGTGCCAACATCGCGGCAAAGGTGGCAGGCGTGGCACCCGAAGTGGTCAAAGAGGCATCGCCCCGCGTCTGGTCCACCACCAAGACATAGCCGGGGGGAGGCGGGGCCAGCGCCGGATCGTGGATGTTGTATTTCGACAAGTCCGACGCGATCAGGCGCGCGATGCCATCCCGCGCCCGTGCCAAAAGGTTCGACTCGTCCAAGGGATGGGTGGCCAGCAGATGTTCCAGCAGTGACGGTGCGGCGGGGTCGAAATGCACGCCCATCGGGTCGATCAGCAGCCCCAGCGGGGCATCCCCGGCACGACCGGGGCGGACAGAGCGCAGAAAGGCATCCTCCACCCGCACCACGGTCAGGGCATGGCGGGCGGTAAGCGCCTCAGCCCGGTGGGCGGTGGGGGAACGGCCCCAGACCACCACGCCGTCGCCGGGCGCGGGCGTGCCCATCATGCACCACTCATGCCCCGCCAGCGCCATGATCCGGCGCAGGCGCGGTTGCATCAGAAAGCCGCCGTTTCGATAAAAAAGGCGTCGCGGTAGCGCGACGCCTTTTGGTGTTTGCTCCGTCATCGCGCGGATCAGTTCGTTGTGCCCACATTCGCCAAGGAGTTGGCCGCACTGCCCGCGCCGGTGATGGCGCTGATGGTCTTTTGCCACTGCACATAGGGCGCTTCGGTGACATAAAGCGTGTCGCCATCCCGAACGAGGAAATCGCGCGCCTCAAACATGCCGTTTGGGCGGGTCAAATCCAGCACATAGACCATGCGCTGCGCCCCCACGAGGTCATTGCGCCCCAGCACGGTATTGGCAATTTCGGCCGGTTCGTTGCGGAAAATGAACACGCCCGTCGGGTCTGCCAGACTGGTGTTCAGGCCCCCAACCAGCGCCAACGCCTCGATCCCCGACAGGGTCTGCGTCTGGAAATCGACTCGGCTTTGGCTTCCGGTAGCACCCATGGTCACGAAAGACCGGCGGTCCTCTTCGACGACGATGATGTCGCCGGGACGCAGCGCGATGTCGAGGCTGGGGTTTTCATAGAGGTCCACCAGCCAGACCGCGCCGGTCTGATTGCCGCGCGTGACGCGGATGATGGCGGTTTCCGGGTCAATGCTGACACCGCCCGCCTTGGCGATCATGGCCGAAAGGGTGCGGGTGGGTCGTTCGATCGGCAGCACGCCCTGTTGGCCGATGGCGCCCGAAAGCGTGACGGTCGATCCATCACCCGGCACGCGCGAGACGATCACCTGCGGATCGGGGGTCTGGGTGTCCAGCTTGGAGGCGATGATCAGGCGCAGTTCTTCGGGCGATTTGCCCGAGGCCTTGATCCGTCCGGCATAGGGGATGAAGATCATCCCCTGTCCGTCGACCTGAATTTCGTTCAGCTGCGATTGGCGCTGACCCGATGCGCCCAAGAGCGGTTCATCGGTGACGTTTTCATAAACGGTGATCGACAGGATATCCCCCGCCGCGATCACATCCGACCCGATCACGCCTGCATCGGTAAAGCCCGGCCCAAAGCCATAGGCGGGCATCACCGATGTTGCCCGCGTCACCCGCGGATTGACAGAGACGATAAAGGCATCACCCCCGCGCAGGACAGAGCCCTTGAAAATCTCGGATTTGCTGGGGCCGCTGCGCGGCAGCCCGCAGGCGGATACTGACGCCATAAGCGCAACAAGGGCCAAGGTCTTGGCCCCCTTCGATACTGACATTGCCACTGCCCGGGCTCCTTGAAATGGAGTTGCCTCAAGTTTTGCGGATAAACCTACAGGAATCCGGGCAAAACGCCAATAGTCCTTGGCGGGTTCACTTCACGAGGCGCAACTGTTGCCGCGGTGCCGCTTTTCCTGACTGCAAGGCATCATAGGGGTCTTCCGGCGACAGCATCATGTCCACCACCTGCCGCAGCAGTTCACGCCGACCCTTGGCCGAGTAAAACCCGCCCGCGATCTGGCTGGTTTCCAACAGGTAGCGGCGATAATCGCGATAGGCGCGGCTGTCCGGGCGGCTGGGTTGGGCAAAGAAATCAGGCAGGGGTTGGGTCGAGACGAATTCCGGCTTGGCATAGACCGCCGCGCCAAAGGTGCGGGTGGGCAGGCCGCGCCACAGCGCCTGTTGCGCGGCGGTGGAGTTCACCGTCACCACGCTGCGGGCATGGTTCAGAAGTTGCGCCAGTTTGCCACCGCGCACGAAATGCACGCGTTTTTCGATGCCATGCTGGCGGGACAGGCGCATGATTTCACACGACAGGGGCGCGCGGCCATCCTCCAACGGGTGGGCCTTGAACACCAGATGGTGGTGCGGGGCGGCCCCCTTGGCAAAGCCGTCCATCACGGTGGCGACGAAATCGGTCATGCTGGCAAAGGGGGAATGGGCGCGAAAGCTGGCGTCATGTTCCAGCTGCAACAGCACGAGGTGATAGGGAAATCCGCCATGCCGGATGCGGAATGTGGCGGCCATCCGCTGCCAGCGGTGGACGGGCTGCAACACCAGCCGTTTGCAATGCAAGAGGAATTCCTGCCAGACGGTCAGTTCCCTATGCGGGCGGTAGTTGCGGAAGTCAAAGAACCCGCCCGACCAGACGAACCAGTGATACAGCGCGCCCCAAAAGATGTGCTGGCGCATGTCCCCCCAGCGGGCGGGGGCATCGGGTTGATCCGTGTCGGTATTGGCCAAGGCGATCTGCATCTGGGCCACGCTCAGGTCCATCAGGCGCGAATGGCCGTTCGATCCCCCGCGTTCATAGGTGATCCAATAGGGGCGCAGATAGCCCTCTTCGAACACATGGACGGTCAGGCCGCGCGCCCGCGCCGCCGCGACGGCAGAGGCATGGATCGGGCGGGTGTCGCCATAAAGGACGATATCGGTGACGGCGTGATCGGTCAGCAGGCAGTCCAGCGCGCTTGGCCAATCCTCGGGCTTGCCACGATAGGGGATGAAGGTGGCGTCATCCGTCCAAAAGGCCCGGTCGCCCCTGTTGAACCCAACGCGCCGCACCTTGGCCGCCGACGCCTGTAGCATTGCGCCCAGCCGTTGGAAAAACGGCCCGTGCGGGCCTTGCAGGAACAAGAACGTGCGGCCTTCGCCAGATACTCGCATTACCGGTCACTTTCCGGGGACATTCCGACGCAAACTCCCCCTAACTCGCCCGTTTGTCACAGACAAGCACGGCAAAACTGCGGCAGATTTTAAGCGTCGCTCTGATACGGATACGGATATGGGGCGGCGCAGCCCGCCTTGCCCTTGCAGGGGGCCGGGGGCAGGGCTAGGTCTGTGGGCTAGTCAAAGCGACAGACCAGCACCGGAGAGAAGCATGTTCACAGGGATTGTCACCGATATCGGCAAGGTGCTGGAAACCGAACGCCGGGGGGATTTGCGCGCGAGGATCGGCACCGCTTATGACGTGGACCGTGTTGACATCGGCGCCTCCATCGCCTGTGACGGGGTCTGCCTGACGGTGATCGCGCTGGGGCGGACGCCGCAGAACTGGTTTGACGTGGAAATCTCGGCCGAGTCGCTGTCCAAGACGACGATCGGCGAATGGGTGCCGGGCAAACGCCTGAATCTGGAACGCGCGTTGAAGGTGGGGGACGAGTTGGGCGGCCATATCGTGTCCGGCCATGTCGATGGGCTGGCCGAGGTGGTGGCGCTGCGCCCCGAAGGCGACAGCCTGCGCGTGACCTTCCGCGCGCCGCATCATCTGGCAGGGTTCATCGCGCCGAAAGGATCGGTGGCGCTGAACGGCACCTCATTGACGGTGAATGAGGTGGATGGCACCGATTTCGGCATCAACTTCATCCCCCATACGCAAAAGGCCACCACATGGGATGAGGTGGCCTTGGGCGACAAGGTGAACCTTGAGGTCGATACGATGGCCCGCTACGTGGCGCGGTTGCGCGAATGGGGCGTATGACGCGCCCCACGAATTTTCTGCGAAAATTCAGGCCCTGAAAGGCAACCCCATGACCGAACCCCTTGCCCGCCCGACCTTTGAAAAGCCTGTGAAACTGCTGATCTCTGTCGCCCGCGACAGCGATTGCGCCGACCTCTTGGCCGGTGCCATGGCCGAGGCAGAGGCCGCTGGCGCAGAGGTTGAGGTGCTTGACCTGCCCCGCGCCTTGGAACTGCCCGCCTTGGTGGCGATGGCAGAACGGCAGGCGCGGTTTGACGGGCATGTGGTGATCGGCCAGTCGGACAGCGCCGCAGAGATCGGGCGGACCTTGGCGCTGATCGGGTTGCAAGGCGCATCGGTCGGAAATGCCGTCGTCGCAGGGCCGGAACAGGCGACCGAAGCCGCAGGTGCCGCTGCATGCCTTGCGGCCTTGCATCTGATCGCCATTTCGCGCAAGTGGGCGGGCCAGACAAAGGGGATCGGATTCCGGCCATGACCAGCACTGCCGAAAAGCGCCAGATGAAATCCGCAGCGCGGCTTTATGCCGTGCAGGCGCTGTTCCAGATGGAAAGCTCTGGCCAGACGGTGCAGGCGATCACGCGCGAATTTGAATCGCACCGCTTTGGGGCCACCTATGACGAGGGTGAGTTTGTCGAAGGGGATGTCGACCATTTCCGCGCCATCGTCGCCTCGGCCGTGAATTGGCAGGCCAAGATCGACCAGCTGACGGACCGCGCCCTCGTGGTGAAATGGCCGATTGATCGGATTGATCCTGTGTTGCGCGCGCTGTTCCGTGCGGCCGGGGCTGAGTTTGTCGATATGGACACGCCGCCAAAAGTGGCGATCAACGAATATGTCGATGTCGCCAAGGCCTTTTTTCCCGAAGGAAAAGAATCGAAATTCGTCAACGCCGTGCTGGATCATATGGCACGCGAGGCGAAACCTGCGGCATTCTGACCGGGCTTCGGCGGAAACAGGCCGTTTCGCCCTGTTTTAGCATTTCAGGCGAAAATTGGGCTGGCAGTGCGCCGGAAAGGGGCTAGGCTTATACTTCACGGAACGGGAGGATGGCCATGCCGAAACTTGTCAAACTCTATCTGACCAGCGTGGCCATCGGTTTTGGCCTTGGCGCGGTTTTCGTGGCCATGCTGCTGTGGTTTGACATCGCTGGTCTTGGGCATCTGGTGCTGACCTCCTCGACGGGATGGGTCGCGGGTCTGATGCTGTGGATGTTCAACGGAATCGTGTTTGGCGCAGTGCAATTCGGAATCGCCGTGATGCGCTTGGGCAAGGACGACGATCATCCGCCGCGCGGTGGGCGTTTGATCCCGATCCGGGTGCCGGTGGTGGCAAGATCCAAACCGGGCGCCCCGCGCCGTCGCTGAGACTGACAGAACAACAAACGGCAGGGCGGGTTTCCCCGCCCTTTTTCCTGTCTGTCTGTCGGTAAAGGGTGGCGGGCCCGCAGCAACCGTGGATGGCATGGTTTTCCCGAGAGCCAGAGGTCTCAGGTGGGCGCCAGATAACAGGACCAGGATCCTGCCAGAGCCAGCCCCCGTTCGGTTGCTTATCGGCCACTGGAAAAGAGCCTCTCACGTGAGGAGCAGCACCCGCCGTCCCAACAGATAGGCACTGTGGCGGGGGATAGCAAGCGTGGGCTTGGCAAAGGTCCGATGGCCTGCTGTG
>CALRPK020000085.1:0-6864 GCA_943370015.1 Paracoccus haematequi | reverse complement strand
CAGGTGCCGGTCGCGCATCATGACGGGAACTTCACCATCGACGCCGCCGGTCTGGCCGCGCTGAAGGATCAGGACCGCATCGCCTTTACCTATGCAGCCAATCCCAACGGCTCCATGGCCGATATCGCGGGCGTGCTGTCGGAAAACCGCCGCGTCCTTGGCATGATGCCCCACCCCGAACGCGTGGTGGATTCTGCCCATGGCGGAACCGATGGTGCGGTGATGTTCACCGCGCTGATGGGCGGGTTGACGCTGGCGTGATACCCCAGCGGGCCGCATCGGCTTGAGGCTGGCAGGGCGCGGTCATACACTGTGACCATGCAAGATGCCGATCCCATGCCGAATGACACAGAACCCACCCCGGGCATATCCTGGCGGGTCAAGTTGTCTATCGGCCTCTTGGTGGTGCTGGCCATTGTCGTGATTGCCGTCACCAACCGCTGGCTGTCGGAACGCTTCACGGAAACCACCCGGAACCGGGCGGAACTGCGTTTGGCGCTGTATTCCGGGAATATCGTTTCGGAATTGCAGCGCACCTCGGTCGTGCCTTTGCTGCTGTCGGGCGATCCGATGCTGGCTGAGGCGCTGAAATCGTCGAACTTCGCCTCCACCTCGCAAAAGCTGATCACGGTGCAGTCGGAAATCGGCGTCGCCTCGATCCTGCTGATTGATCGCGATGGGCGCACCGTCGGGGCAACGAATCGCAACCTGCTGGGCACGAACCACCGCGGATCGGCCTATTTCGTTGAGGCGCAGCGCACCAAGGACACGGTCTTTACCGCTCAGGCCCGCGAAGGCGGCGGCTATGACTTCACCTATTCCCGCGCCATCGCGATTGACGGCAAGGTGGCGGGTGTGATCGTCGTCGCGGTCGACCTGATGAAATACGAACGCGCGTGGTCTGGCCTGCAGGATGCGGTGCTGGTCACCGACAGCGAAGGCACGGTCATTCTGGCGACCGAACCGCGTTGGCGGGGGCTGCCACTCGATCAGGCGATGACGGCGCGGGATGTTCCTTCCGTCCTTGGGCGCGCGCTGCAAGCCACGACCGACTGGGCGCAAAGCCCGCCCGATGCCTATCTGCGCGGTGAAGCCGTGATGAAGACCGAGGCGCGGGTGCCCTTCCGCGGGTGGCGTATGGTCACGTTCACGGCATATGATTCCGTGCGCGAACAGGTGAACGGCGTCTTGGCCCTTGAAATCATGGGCTTTGCCATTCTGTTGGCGATCACCTTTTACCTGTTGTCGCGCCGCGCATGGTCACGCACCGCCACTTTTCAGCGCGAGTCGGCGGAACTGCGCCTGCTCAATGCGCGTCTGCAACGCGAGATCGCGGAACGCGAGAAGGTGCAGAAGGATCTGGAAGTGGCCGAACTCACGCTGGCACAATCGTCGAAACTCGCCGCGTTGGGCGAGATGTCGGCCGCTGTCAGTCACGAACTCAATCAACCTTTGGCGGCGATGAAAACCTATCTGGCGGGCGCGCGGCTGCTGTTGCAGCGTAAGCGCCCCGAAGAGGCGCTGTCGTCGTTCCAACGGATCGACGATCTGATCGAACGCATGGGCGCGATCACCCGGCAGCTGAAATCCTACGCCCGCAAGGGCGGAGAGGCGTTTGAGGCTGTAGATCTGCGCGCCAGCCTGTCCTCGGCCCTGTCGATGATGGAACCGCAGTTGAAGCTGCGCGTGGTCAAGATCACCCGCACCCTGCCGCGCCAGCCCGTCATGGTGATGGCAGACCGCATCCGGCTGGAGCAGGTGATCATCAACCTCTTGCGCAATGCGCTGGACGCGACGAAGGACACCCATCAGCCGCAGATTGATTTGATCCTGTCACAAGGCGAAGTGGCGATCCTGACCGTGCGGGACAACGGCCACGGGATCCAGAATTTGGACAGTTTGTTTGAGCCTTTCTACACCACCAAAAAACCGGGTGAAGGCGTCGGTCTGGGTCTGGCAATCTCTTCCGGCATCATGACCGACCTTGGCGGGCGGTTGACGGCGCGCAACGCCGAACGCGGTGGCGCGGTATTCGAAATGCAACTGCCCTTGATGGGCAAAGACGTAAAAGCTGCGGAATGAGGGCAAGATGGCGCGTGCGATGAAAGTGGCGATCGTCGATGACGAGGCGGACATGCGGCAGTCGATCAGCCAGTGGCTGGCCCTGTCAGGCTTTGATACCGAAACCTATGCCAGCGCCGAAGAGGCGCTAAAGGGCATCGGGCCGGATTTTCCGGGCGTCGTCGTCTCTGACGTGCGGATGCCGGGGATGGACGGCATGGCGTTCCTGAAACGCCTGATGGGCATGGATTCCGGCCTGCCCGTGATCATCATCACCGGGCATGGCGATGTGCCGATGGCCGTTGAGGCGATGCGCGTGGGGGCCTATGACTTTCTGGAAAAGCCGTTCAACCCTGACCGTATGACCGAACTGGCCAAGCGCGCGACCCAAGCCCGCCGCCTGACGCTGGACAACCGCGCCCTGCGCAAGGAACTGTCCGACGGATCGGTCTTGATGAAGAAGCTGATCGGCACCTCGTCAGTGATGGAACGCCTGCGCGAGGATATCCTCGATCTGGGTCAGGCTGACAGCCATGTGCTGATCGACGGCGAAACTGGCACCGGCAAGACCCTTGTGGCGCATGCGCTGCATGCCGTGGGGCCGCGCGCCTCGAAACGATTTGTCACCGTATCCTGTGCGGCATGGTCCGAAGACCAACTGGCAGCAAAACTTTTCGGCCCGGCCGAGGATGGCGCTTTGCCGTTGGTCGAAGAGGCGCGGGGCGGTACTTTGTGCCTTGAGGATATCGAATCGCTGTCGCACGGCCTGCAATCGCGGCTTTTGACCTTTATCAACGATCAGGGCCTGCCGCCCGAAACCCGCATCATCGCCATCTGCAACGAACATGCGCCCGACAAGACGCTCGAGGATGCGCTACGGTCTGACCTGTTCTATCGCCTTGGCGCGATGACTATTCTTTGCCCGCCCCTGCGTGTGCGGGGCGAAGATATCCTGACGCTTTTCACCAAACTGTCGGAACAATTCGCCGAAGAATACGGCTGCGAAGCCCCGCAAGTCACCGCGCAAGAGGCGGCGCAACTGCTGCAAGCGCCTTGGCCGGGCAATGTGCGCCAACTGGTAAATATCGCCGAACGGGCGGTCTTGCAGAACCGCCGTGGCTCCGGCTCCATCGCGTCGCTGCTCATGGCCGATAACGAAGCCACCGGCCCCGCTTTGACGACCGAAGGCAAGCCGTTGAAGGAATATGTCGAAGCCTTTGAGCGGATGCTGATCGACAATACCATGCGCCGCCACAAGGGCAGCATCGTCGCGGTGATGGACGAACTCTGCCTGCCGCGCCGGACCTTGAACGAAAAGATGGCGAAATACGCCCTGCAACGGCAGGACTACGTCTGACGCTGCGGCCCCATTGGAAGGGGCCGCGACAGGCATTTTTGCCCTTGTCGCGGCCCGCCCCTGCCGCATCGGCAAAGATGCAGCACCGCGTCAGAAAATTCCCCCATTGTGTTTCGCAGCACTTTCCCGCTAGGGTCGAACTACGCGGGGTTTCCCTGCCGTGAAATTCTCTGACCACCCTGCTGGCCGCGACAAACCGCGCCGCATCGTGGCCAGTCGGATCGGCCGCAAGGTCGTCAGTTTGCCCGCCAAGTCTTTGACCTAACGGGCTTTTTTAGGTGGGCGCCCTCGTGCGCCCGAAAGAGAACCGCGATGACGCGCGCGCCCATTTTGCCGACATGCGAGGGATGCCCACCGGGCATGGCCCTGCCTGCCGCGGCGCGCCGCCTCGCCCGAACAAGCCGCCCCTCGGTTGACCGTCCCGGTCCCGTCTCATGCCAGCATCTGGTCCGATCGGGCCCGGATCGGCCATCCGGGGGCGCATTGGAACATCAATGGCCAAGAAAATGCTCATCGACGCCACCCACGCGGAAGAAACCCGCGTTGTTGTGGTGGACGGAAACAAGGTCGAGGAATTCGATTTTGAAACAGCCGCAAAGCGCCAGCTTGCCGGCAACATCTACCTCGCAAAGGTAACGCGGGTCGAACCGTCGCTTCAGGCGGCGTTTGTCGACTATGGCGGCAATCGGCACGGCTTTCTGGCCTTTGCCGAAATCCACCCGGATTATTACCAGATCCCGGTCGCCGACCGCAAAGCGCTGCTGGACGAAGAGCGCGCCTATAACCGCGCGCAGGACGAAGAGGACAACCGTCGCTCGCGCCGTCCGGCCCGCCCTGCCCCCAAACCGCAATCGGCCAAGGACGACGCGGTGAAAACCGCCCCCATCGGCGGCATGGATGTCGTTGATCTGGGCGATGACAGCGACACCGGGCTGGTTGACGAAACCCGCGCCGCATCCGAAGCGGTGACGGATCACACCGATGCCCCCGCGCATGACCACGCCGACCATGATCACGCGCATGACCATGACCACGGCCACGATCACCCCGCCGAAAACGGCGAAGGTGAACGCAGCTATCGCGCCATCGACCACGCCAGCGACACCGATGACGAAATCGAATCGATCGCCGAAGAGGATGTCGCCGAAGAAATCAGCCAGCCGCGCAAACCGCGCCCGCGCAGATACAAGATCCAAGAGGTGATCAAGGTCCGGCAGATCATGCTGGTCCAGGTCGTCAAGGAAGAGCGCGGCAACAAGGGTGCCGCCCTGACCACCTACCTGTCGCTGGCGGGCCGCTATTGCGTCCTGATGCCCAATACCGCGCGTGGCGGCGGCATCAGCCGCAAGATCACCAACGCGCCCGACCGCAAGAAACTGAAAGAGATCGCGCAAGAGATTGAGGTGCCGGAAGGCGCGGGCCTGATCATCCGCACCGCTGGGGCCAAGCGCACCAAGCCCGAGATCAAGCGCGACTACGAATACCTCATGCGGCTTTGGGAACAGATCCGCGAACTCACGCTGAAATCCATCGCCCCCGCCCCGATCTACGAAGAGGGCGACCTGATCAAACGCTCGATCCGCGATCTCTATAACCGTGAGATCGAAGAAATCCTCGTCGAAGGCGAAGCGGGCTACCGCACCGCCAAGGATTTCATGCGCATGATCATGCCCAACCACGCCCGCGTGGTGCAGCGCTACGAAGACACGATGCCGCTCTTCGCGCGCTTTCAGGTCGAAAGCTACCTTGGCGGCATGTTCAACCCGACGGTTCAGCTCAAATCCGGTGGCTACATCGTCATCGGCGTGACCGAAGCGCTGGTTGCCATCGACGTGAACTCAGGTCGCGCCACCAAAGAAGGCTCGATCGAGGAAACCGCGCTCAAGACCAACCTTGAGGCGTCCGAAGAAATCGCACGCCAACTGCGCCTGCGTGACCTTGCCGGTCTGATCGTGATCGACTTCATCGACATGGAAGAGCGCAAGAACAACGCCGCCGTCGAAAAGCGCCTGAAAGACAAGCTGAAAACCGACCGCGCCCGTATCCAAGTGGGCCGTATCTCGGGCTTTGGCCTGATGGAAATGTCGCGCCAGCGCCTGCGTCCGGGCATGCTGGAATCCACCACCCAGCCCTGCAGCCATTGCCACGGCACTGGCCTGATCCGCTCGGATGACAGCCTTGGCCTGCAAGTGCTGCGCGCGCTGGAAGAGGAAGGCACGCGCAAGCGGTCGAAAGAGGTGCTGTTGCGCGCACCCGTCGGCATCGTCAACTTCCTCTTCAACCAGAAACGCGAACACCTCGCCCTGATCGAAGCCCGCTACGGCATGTCCGTGCGGATCGAGGCGGACCCGACACTGGTCTCGCCCGACTTCTCGCTTGAAAAGTTCAAGACGGCGACCCGTGTTCTGCTTGAACCTTCTGCCGTCGTCTCGGGCCATGCCGGTCTGATGGGGGCACCGGTCGAAGAAGAAGATGAAGACCTGCCCTTCGAAGAGGATCTCGACGAAGACGCGGTTGAGGCCGAGGGGGAAGAGGTTGAAACCACCGCCAAACCCCGCGCCGAAGGCACCGGGACGGCCAACGGCTCCTCCTCTTCCTCCAGCAAGAAAAAGCGCCGCCGTCGTCGCAAGAAAAAGCCGGGCAGTGGCACAGGCGCAAATGCGTCGGGTCAGGACATGGCCGGTGACGCCTCGGATGAAGGCGACGAGGACGAGGACGACGATTCGACCGCCAGCGATGCCGATGACGCAACTGGGTCATCCGTGGCAGAGGCTGCGCCCACTGGCGACGCCGTGACCGAAACTGTCGTTGCCGTGGAAACCGTGGCCGAAGACGTTCCGGCGAAAAAGACCACCAGCCGCAGCCGCAGTTCGTCCTCGCGCAGCCCCAAAACGGCAAAGGCCAAGGCGGTAGACGCCGACGCCACCGCCACGGAACCTGTGGCCGATGGTGCGGATACGTCCGAGGCTGAAAAGCCGAAGAAAAAGCCGACGACGCGCAGCAATGCCAGCCGCGCGAAATCGACCACGTCCAAGGCCAAGTCGGAACCCGCAGCGGAACCCTTCCCCGCCGCACCCGAGGCCTTGGTGAACACGGGCACCGCTCTGCAACCGGATCCACAAGACCCGGTGGTTCAGGCCGAACCGGCACCCACGCCGGAACCGACCGCAGCGCCATCCTTCCCCGCCGATCCCGGTGAGGCCCCGGCGGCCGAAACCCTGCGCCCCGATCCGCAGGATACGGGCAACGATGACGGCCCCGCCAAACCGCGCAAAAAGGGCTGGTGGTCACTCGGCCGCTAAACCGAACCCACCCCAAACAAAAACGGGCGGCAGGACACCCTGCCGCCCATTTTCTTTCTGCCCCTTCCCCGTTGCCCATACATCCTGCGGGGGAGTCGCCCGGCTCGGGCGACGGGGGCTGCACAAGCCCCCACGCGGCCCGGC
>CALRPK020000084.1:0-6976 GCA_943370015.1 Paracoccus haematequi | reverse complement strand
CGGGGATGGGCGCGGGCACAGGCCGATCCCGCACAGAGCGCCAATACGGCGTGTAGACGCGGTAAAAGCCGCCTGTTCCTGTCTCTACCGTCCAAGGCTCGAACAACAGATGGCCGGGGTGGCTGTCGGCGATCAAGCCGCGCGCTTTCAGGGCCGCTTTCACCGCCCCATCCCGCGCCTTGGCCGCCGGATCATAAAGCCGCGACCACATCACCCCCGCCGCCCCGGTTTCCGCAACCAGTGCCTCAAGCACCGCCAGCGCCGGACCGCGCCGCAGGATCAGCCGCGACCCCATCGCCGCCAGACGGTCGGCAAACTGCGCGATCCCCAATCCCAGCCGCCATTTCGGCGCGGCCCCCAAACCTTCGGTCTCGGGGTCAAGGATGAACAGCGGGATCACGGGACGCCCTGTCGCCAAAGCCGCCGACAGCATCGGCAGATCATCCAGCCGCAAATCGCGCCGGAACCACAGGATCAGGGGGGCAGGGTTGGCCATGGGGGTCTGCTTTTGCTTATTCTTTGGTCAATCAAACTGATACGCCGCGCCCGTCCCACTGGATCACCGCAAAATGACGCATCCGTGAGGCGACGTGGACGCGTCGCGATGGCAGGCTAATTTCTGCTTCTCCTTCCCGACAGACGCGGAGCCTGCCGATGCGAAGTCTAGCCCCTCTCCTTGCCGCCCTGCTGCTGGCCCTGCCCGCCACTGCGCAGGAACGCCCGCCGTCGAATTGCTTTGCCCTTGCTCAAGGTCCGAACGCGCCGCAGGTCATTCCGGCCCGCTGGGGGGATGAGGTGCAGACCGATCATGTCCGCATCCGCTATCTGAACCATGCCAGCTTTGCCATCACTTCGGGCGGGGTGATGGCGGTCACCGATTACACCGGCTGGATCGGCAATCCCGATCTGGTGCCGGATGTGGCGACGATGAACAACGCCCATTCCACCCATTGGACCGCCAACCCCGATCCGCGCATCCCGCATCTTCTGCCCGGCTGGCCACAGGACGGCCTCCCCGCAGCTTATGAGTTGGATCTTGGCGCGATGCTGGTGCGCAACGTCACCACTGACACGCGCGGCCCCTTCGGCGAAGGGGCCTTGGCCAACGGCAATTCCATCTTCGTGTTTGAGGCCGGGGGCCTGTGCATCGGCCATCTGGGCCACCTGCACCAGATCCCCAATGACGAACAATATGCCGCGATCGGGCGTCTGGATGTGGTCATGGTCCCGGTCGATGGTGGCTACACGCTGGCCATCGACGACATGGTGGGCATCGTCAAACGCCTGCGCGCCAGCGTGGTGATCCCGATGCATTGGTTTTCCGGCGCCTCGCTTGAGGTGTTCAAGACCCGGATGGAGGGAGAGTTCGACATCGTCGAAACCGGCCTGTCCGAGATGGATTTCGCGCAGAACGAATTGCCGGGGCGACCCGCGATCCTGATCCTTGATCCCGCCCCCATTCCCTGACGGCAGGACCCTGACCGCTTTTCCCTTCGCCGGGCTTGGGTTAAACGGGGTAAAAGAGGTGCCCCATGTTGAATCCCACCGACGCTGCTTTTGTCGAAAGCCTTGCCGCCCGCCTGCCCGAAGGCAGCCTGCGGCCCGCCGAGGCGCGCTATCTGGAAGAACCGCGCGGGCGTTGGCATGGGTTGGCCGGGGCGGTGGCCTTGCCGCGCGACGTCGAACAGGTGGCCGAGGTGGTGCGCGCCTGCGCGGCGGCGGGGGTGGGGATCGTGCCATGGGGCGGCGGCACCGGGCTGGTCGGTGGTCAGTTGCAACCCGAAGGCCCCGTGCCGATCCTATTGTCGCTGGAGCGTATGACCGCCATCCGCGGCCTCTGGCCCGAAGAAAACGCCATCACGGTCGAGGCGGGCATGACCTTGGCGCAGGTGCAACAGGCGGCTGAAGGCGTGGGGCGGCTGTTCCCCTTGTCGCTGGCCTCTGAAGGCACGGCGCAGATCGGCGGGGCTTTGGGCACCAACGCGGGCGGGTTGAACGTGCTGCGCTACGGCAATGCGCGTGACCTTTGTCTGGGGGTCGAGGCTGTCTTCGCTGATGGCAGCATCCACCACGGGCTGAAACGCCTGCGCAAGGACAACACCGGATATGACCTGCGCCATCTGCTGATCGGGTCCGAGGGCACGCTTGGGATCATCACCGCCGCCTCGCTGCGGCTTTTCCCGCGCCCGGATGTGAACCTGACCGCGATGCTGGTGGTGCCATCCCCCGCCGCCGCGTTGGAACTGCTGACGATGGCGGGTGCGCTGGGCCCCGGCATGGTCTCGGCCTTTGAGTTGATGCACCGCATGGGCTTTGATTTCCTGTCCCAGACCATGCCAGAGGTGACCCAACCCTTCGCCACCGCACCGGAATGGTCGGTTCTGCTGGAACTGGGCCTGCCCGCATCCGTCCCTGCTGAGGAGATGATGGCCACGCTTTACGAACAGGCTGACACGGCAGGCTTGGTGCTGGACGGGGTGATCGCCACCTCGGAAACCCAACGCGCCCAACTCTGGCGCATCCGCGAGTCGATCCCCGAGGCGAACCGTCGGATCGGCTCTGTGTCCTCGCATGACATCAGCCTGCCGCTCTCGGCCGTGCCGGATTTCATCCCCGCCGCACTGGCCGCCTTGGCCCGCATCGACGCCTTCCGCGTGAATTGCTTTGGCCATCTGGGCGACGGCAATCTGCATTTCAACGTCTTTCCCGCCGAAGGTCGCAGTCGCAAGGACCACGATGGACAGCGCGACGCGGTCAAGACCTGCGTGCATGACCTGGTGGATCAGATGGGCGGATCGGTCAGCGCCGAACATGGTATCGGGCGGCTGAAGGTGGATGATCTGGAACGCTATGGCGATCCGGCGAAATTGGTGGCGATGCGCGCGATCAAGACAGCGCTGGACCCGCTGGGAATTTTGAACCCGGGCGCGATGCTGCGCTGACAGGCCGCGCCCACGAATTTTCTGCGAAAATTCAGGCGCTCCGGTCAGTCGAAGGATGTGATTTTTCGCAGAAAAATCGTGCGTCCGATGAAGGGGAAAAGTGCAGGTTTCTGTTGCCAGGTACCTGCGAACCCCGCCTTACGGTGCTACCCGCAAGGACTTAGTTTTGATATTGCGAGCCGCTTACGCGGCCAGCGCCATCGGAGCACGGTTGTCATTGGCAACTGTGATCTTGGACCGATAACGGTGGTACCTCACCGGGTAAAAGCTGGCCTCTTTGAACGTTCGTCGATCCTGTTTCGGCCCCTAACCCCCGCAATGACCGGGTGTATTGGTGGAGCCGCCGGGTACCGCCCCCGGGTCCGAGCCGTCTATTACAGGTGCGTTTATCACCATAGTCCGGGTTACCCCGAACAGGTTAAACATAGGCGGGCTGCGGGGGGGATGCAAGTCAGGCCCAGACCGACGCGCAAAAGAAATGGGCGGGCAAAGGCAACGGGCTGGCAAAAGAAACAGATAGGCAAATGAAAACGCCCGAAGGTTTCCCTTCGGGCGTTGCCCATTGGATCAAACCGATCAGAAGCCTTGCTTGATCAGTTCGAACTCTTGCAACTGACGCTCGCGCAGCGACGGGTCATTCGGCACCTGCGGCAGCGACGGGGCGCTGACCGGTTGCAGACCGGCGGTCACCAGCTCTTCCGGGGCGATCTCGCCCATGCCGACCTTGTTGGAATGGCCATAGCCCAAGCCTTCGACCAGCGCCTTGGCGGCGTCATGGCGCAGCCAGCTGTTGACGAAGTCGTAAAGCTTATCCTCGTTGCCGGGGCCGTCCTTCATGTTGACCCAGCCGCAAACAAAGGTCGACGCGCCCTCTTTCGCCTCGCGCTGGAAGCCGACGGGGAACCCTTCGGCCTGCAGCAGCGCCACGCCGTCATTCCACGACCAGGCGACCAGAACCTCACCCGACATCATCAACTGGGTCTGTTCCGACGGGTCGGCCCAATAGGCGCGCACATTCGGGTGCACCGTGCGCAGCCATGCGGCGGCGGCTTGGAACTGCTCTTCGGTGATGGCGGTCCAATCGGTCACCCCGGTGGCGAGGTAAGCCAGCGCCCAGACGTCATCCGACGAATCGGGCAGCGAGATGCGGCCCGCATATTTCGGATCGGCAAAGACCTGCAGCGTCGCCACATCCTCGGCCGGGACTTCCTTGGTGTTATAGGCCACAGCCGTCGCGCCCCAATAGGACGGCAGATACCACAGGCCCTGATCATCCTTGAACACCGGGCTTTCCAGCATCGTCGGGTCCAACTGGTCCAGCGAGGTCAGTTTGGACGTATCCCAAGGCTCGATCAAACCCGCATCCCGATATTTCGACACCATCTGCGAGCAGGGATGCACCGCATCCGCCTTGAAGCCCGAGGCCACTTTCTGGAAGGCTTCGTCGTCATCGCCAAAGAAGGCAAAGGTGGGCTTGTCGCCATGTTTGGCGACATATTCGGTGAACAGCCCGTCAATCTCGAACCCCGACCAGTCAAAGATGGTCAGTTCGGAATCGGCGGCCATCGCCGGGGCGGAGACCGAAAGCGCAAGGGCGGTGGAGGCAAGCAGGCGTGTGAAACGGGTCATTCGATCCTCTGTCCTGTTGAAACTGTCAGGGCGAGAGTTTGGACCCGCCCCCGGTGGTTTATGCCAAAACGCTAGGGAGGCGGCGCATCCCCCGCAAGCGCTTTGTGCAGATTGGGGCTGCGTGCCGCCACGGCAAGTGGCAGAGCGTTCAAAAGCGTGCAATATCGTCCAAGGGTTCCGACAAGCGGGGGGAGATGGCGATGTTCCGGGCATTGGTGGTTGAAAAGGACGCGGCAGGCGCAACGCAGGCCAGTGTGCAGGACGTGGCCGAAGATCGGCTGCCGGCGGGTGATGTGACCGTCGCGGTCGAATACTCCACCTTGAATTACAAGGATGGGCTTTGCCTTGGCTCTGGCGGCGGCATGGTCCGGGTCTGGCCGCATGTGGCGGGAATCGACTTTGCGGGCACCGTCGAATCGTCCGACGATCCGCGCTATGCCCCCGGTGACCGCGTGGTGCTGACCGGCTGGCGCGTCGGCGAAAGCTGGTGGGGCGGTTACGCGCAAAAGGCGCGGGTCAAGGCCGATTGGCTGGTGCCGCTGCCCGCGGGCATCACCACCCGGCAGGCGATGGCCGTGGGGACCGCAGGTTTCACCGCCATGCTCGCCCTGATGGCGCTGGAGGCACATGGCCTGACCCCCGATCAAGGTGAGGTTCTGGTGACCGGGGCCGCTGGTGGCGTCGGTTCCATCGCCATCGCACTGCTGGCCGCCAACGGCTATCACTCCGCCGCCGTGACGGGCCGCCCGGAAACCGAAAGCTACCTGCGCGATCTGGGGGCCAGCCGCATCGTGCCCCGCGCCGATCTTGCCGAAACGGTCAAGAAACCGCTGGAATCGGAAATCTGGGCCGGGGCCATCGACAATGTCGGCGGTCCGATGCTGGCGCGACTGCTGGGGCAGATGAAATCCGACTCCTCGGTCGCGGCCATCGGCCTTGCGGGCGGCGCGGACCTGCCCGCCAAGGTCACCCCCTTCATCCTGCGCGGCGTGAACCTTCTCGGCATCAACTCGGTCACCGTGCCCTATGCCAAGCGCGTCACCGCATGGCAGCGCATCGCCGCCGAACTGCCGATGGCCAAGCTTGAGGCGATGATCAAACCCGCCACACTCGCTGATCTGCCCGCGCTCGGCGCGGCGATCTTGCAAGGACAGGTGCAAGGCCGCGTCGTGGTAGATGTGAACGCCTGAAGGGGGCCGAACGCCCTTCCTTCATTTTCTGTCCTTAAATATCCCGGGGGTGCGGGGGCTGGCCCCCGCTCCCGCCACTTGAGGCCACCCGCCGCATCAGGCCCTTGCACAGCGCACCCGGCGTTGCCATCACTACGCCTGAGGCGGTCACCGTCTCTGCCGTCGGGGACACATCCCGCGCGGCCCGGCTGGAAGACCCGCCACGGAACCCGGACCCTCCGGCCCGTGGGGCCATCCCGGGGCCTTGGCGCTGATGTGAAGGAAAGACCCGATGACCACCCTCGACCTTGATTTTGTGCGCGCGCAATTCCCGGCATTTTCCTCGCCAGTCCTGTCCACCCATGCCTTCTTTGAAAACGCGGGCGGGTCCTTCCCTTGCAAACAGGTGGTGGACCGGCTGCACCGCTTCTACACCGACCGCAAGGTGCAGCCCTATGCCCCCTATCCGGGGGCCGAGGCAGGCGGGGCCGAGATGGATGAGGCCCGCACCCGCCTTGCCGCGCTGATGGGGGTTGCGGCGGATGAGGTGTCTTTCGGCCCCTCGACTAGCGCCAATACCTACACCCTCGCCCAGGCCGTGCGGCGCTGGCTGTCCGGCAGCGATGGCGCAATCATCGTCACCAATCAGGACCATGAGGCGAATTCCGGCGTCTGGCGCCGCTTGGCCGAGGATGGGGTTGAAGTGCGCGAATGGCGCATTGATCCCCAGACCGGCCTGCTGCGGCTTGAGGATTTGCGTCCCCTGATGGCCGATGGCCGCGCCCGCGTTCTGTGCTTTCCGCATTGCTCGAACGTGGTGGCGGCGATCAACCCGGTGGCCGAGATTTGCGCCATCGCCCGCGCCGCAGGGGTGCGCACGGTGGTGGATGGCGTCAGCTACGCGCCACACGGTTTTCCCGACATTCCGGCACTTGGCCCGGATGTCTATCTCTTCTCCGCCTACAAAACCTATGGCCCGCATCAGGGCATCATGGTCGTCACCCGCGATTGGGGGATGGAACTGCCCGCACAGTGCCATTACTTCAACGCGGGCAGCCTTTATAAGCGCTTCACCCCCGCAGGCCCGGACCATGCCCAGATTGCCGCTTGCGCCGGGATGGCCGATTACATCGACGCGCTTTACGCCCATCATTTCCGCGTTGAGGCCGCGCCGCGCGACCGCAACAACGCCGTGCATCACCTGATGCGCGCGCAGGAAGAGGCGGTGGTTGCCCC
>CALRPK020000083.1:0-7006 GCA_943370015.1 Paracoccus haematequi | reverse complement strand
AGGGCTTGCAGCGCCTCACGCTCGGGACTGAACCAGAAGCCGTTGTAGATCAGTTCCGCATAGCGCGGCATGATCGAATCCTTCAGATGGCCCGCGCCCGCGTCCAGCGTGATTTGTTCGATGCCGCGGTGGGCCTCCATCAGGATGGTGCCGCCGGGGGTTTCGTAAAGACCGCGCGACTTCATGCCGACGAAGCGGTTTTCAACGAGGTCCAATAGACCCACGCCATGCCGACCACCGATTTCGTTCAGGCGGGTCAGGATGGTGGCGGGGGACAGCGCCTCGCCGTTGATCGCGACGGCATCGCCGCGTTCAAAGGTGATTTCGACGAATTCGGCCTGATCGGGGGCTTTTTCCACCGGGACCACGCGCTGATAGACGAACTCCGGCGCTTCCTCCGCCGGGTTTTCCAGAACCTTGCCCTCGGATGAGGTGTGCAGCAGGTTGGCGTCCACCGAGAACGGCGCTTCGCCGCGCTTGTCCTTGGCAATCGGGATCTGGTTGGCCTCGGCAAATTCCAACAGCTTGGTGCGGCTCGTCAGATCCCACAGACGCCACGGCGCGATGACCTTGATCGACGGGTCAAGTGCTGCCACGCCCAACTCAAACCGCACCTGATCGTTGCCCTTGCCCGTCGCGCCATGCGACACGGCATCAGCCCCGGTTTCCTGCGCGATCTTCACCAGATATTTGGAGATCAGCGGCCGCGCGATCGAGGTGCCCAGCAGATAGAGCCCCTCATACAGCGCATTGGCGCGGAACATCGGATAGACGAAGTCGCGCACGAATTCTTCGCGCAGGTCCACGATGTGGATATTGGCCGGGTCGATCCCCATCAGCTCGGCCTTTTTGCGGGCGGGTTCCAGCTCTTCGCCCTGACCCAGATCGGCGGTGAAGGTCACGACCTCACACCCGTATTCGGTTTGCAGCCATTTCAGGATGATCGAGGTATCCAGACCGCCCGAATAGGCGAGGACGACTTTCTTGGGCTTCAGCATGGGGAACGCTCCATCGCGGTTTCGCGTGCGATTAAAGGGAAACGGGGGGAAGGGCAAGGTTCGTGGCGTCCATCCCTTGCCTTCCGGCGTCCCACACGCATTATCCCCGGCATGGCCCAATTCATCCAAGACTCCCGCCTTGCGACCGAAGCGCTTCGTGATCTGTTCGCGGAGACGCCTTTGCAGCGCAATGAGCATCTTTCGCAGCGCTATGACGCCGATATCTGGCTGAAGCGTGAGGATTTGACCCCTGTCCGCAGTTACAAGCTGCGCGGGGCCTTTACCGCCATGCGAAAGCTGCGGCTGTCCCATCCAGAGCGGACGCAATTCGTCTGTGCCAGTGCGGGCAATCATGCGCAGGGGATGGCTTTTGCCTGTCGGCATTTCGGGGTGCAGGGCGTGATCTTCATGCCGGTGACCACGCCGCAGCAAAAGATCGACAAGACCCGCGCCTTTGGGGCGGAAAACGTGCGGATCGTGCTGACCGGGGACTATTTCGATCAGACGCTGGCGGCATCGCAGGCCTATTGCACCGAACAGGGGGCGCATTTCCTGTCGCCCTTTGATGATGAGGATGTGATCCTTGGCCAATCCTCGGTCGGGGTGGAAATCATGGACCAGTTGGGCCGCGCGCCTGATCTGGTGATCCTGCCGGTGGGCGGGGGCGGCTTGTCGGCGGGGGTGACCAGCTATCTGCGTTTGGCGGCACCGGATACGGATTACCGTTTTGTCGAACCCTTGGGCGGGGCCAGTCTGACCGCCGCTTTGCGGGCGGCAGAGCCGGTGAAACTGCCGCGCGTGAACAGCTTCGTCGATGGTGCCGCCGTGGCGCGGATGGGCAACCGCACCTTTGCGCGGCTGGATTGGGTGCGGCCCGAACAGGTGCTGCTGGCGCCTGAGGATCGTATCTGCGTGACGATGCTGGAAATGCTGAACGTCGAAGGCATCGTGCTGGAACCGGCAGGGGCGCTTTCGGTGGATGTGCTGCCGCAACTGGCAAACACGATCCGGGGCAAGACCGTGGTCTGCGTCACCTCGGGCGGGAATTTCGATTTTGAGCGGTTGCCAGAGGTGAAGGAACGCGCGCAACGCTATTCTGGGGTGAAGAAATACTTCATCCTGCGGATGCCGCAGCGCCCCGGTGCCTTGCGAGAGTTTCTGGAAATGCTTGGCCCTGATGACGATATCGCGCGGTTTGAATACCTCAAGAAATCGGCGCGGAACTTTGGGTCGGTCCTGATCGGGATTGAAACCAAAAGCCCGCAAAGCTTTGTCGCGCTGGGCGAGAAGTTGGACGCGCAGGGCTTTGCCTACCGCGACATCACCAATGATGAGCTGTTGGCCGAATTCCTGATCTGATCCTGCTCCATCTCTTGCAGGAATGCTGTGCGGGTGGCGTGATAGAGCGCCACGATGGGTGCAGGATCAACCGATCCTTCGGCGTCGCGCAGGGCATCTTCGCCCTGACCGCAGCGCAGGGCCAGCGCGCGAAAGCCAAGGTTCAGCGCGCTGCCTTTAAGGAAATGCAAATCGGCCCGCAGGCCGGGGCCTGCGGTCATGCGCGACGCAACCTCATCGGTTTCTTCCAGAAAAATCGCCACAACCTCGGCGAAATCGGCTGGCCCGATTTCCTGCCGCAGGTTTTCCACCCGAACCCAATCTATCATCCCGCATCCCCTGACATTTGCATGCCGTGACGCCCCCAGACCCGGTTTTGCTGTAGCAAGGTGAAGAGCTGGTTACCGCCAAACGGCCAAACACATGGCATTTTAGACTTCATCCCCGCTTAACCCCGCCGAGTCAGTCTGGCCGCAGGAAAGGGGGGCCATGTGCGCGATTTGGCCACGGACTCTGCGGTGTCACGGCGGGTGCTGGTTGTCGATGACAGCCGGGCGCAGCGGCATTTGCTGGCGGTGCAACTGGCCCGTTGGGGCTATGCGGTGACAGAGGCGGCGACGGGGGCCGAAGCGCTGGCCCTCGCACGGGCGCAGGATTTTGATTTTGTCATCAGCGATTGGATGATGCCGGGTCTGACGGGGCCTGAACTCTGCCAAGCGTTCCGTGCCCTGCCGCGCGATGGTTATGGGTATTTCATCTTGCTGACGTCGAAATCGGGGCAAGAGGCGATTGCCACGGGGCTGGATGGTGGGGCGGATGACTTCCTGACCAAGCCCGTGGCGGCGGTGGAGTTGCGGGCGCGGCTCAGGGCGGGGGATCGCATCCTTGGCATGCAGGCGGAACTGCTGGCCAAGAACCACGCCCTGCGCCGCATCCATGACGCGCTGGAGGCTGACCTGTCGCAAGCCCGGCGCTTGCAGCAATCGCTGATCCGTGACCGTCACCGGGATTATGCGGCGGGGGCGGTGGCGCTGATGATGCGGCCCTCAGGCCATGTCGGCGGTGATCTGGTCGGGATGGTCGATCTGATGCCAGGGCGGATCGGGCTTTATGCGCTGGATGTGGCGGGTCATGGCGTGGCGGCGGCACTAATGACGGCACGGCTGGCGGGGCTGCTTTCCGAAGGCACGGGGGATCGCAACATCGCCTTTGAGGTGACAACCGATGGCCGCCGCCGGATCGTGCCACCCGATCAGGTGGCCAGCCGCCTGAACCGCCTGATGGCCGATGAATTCGGGGTAGAGCAGTACTTCACGTTGGTCTGGGCGGAACTGGACCTTGCCTCTGGCCATGTGGCGCTGGTACAGGCGGGGCATCCGCACCCCCTGATCCTGCGCCAAGGCGGGCGGGTAGAGGTGGTGGGAAGCGGCGGCTTTCCCGTTGGCCTGCTGCCGGATGCCGATTGGCAGCCGGTGGATTTTGTCCTGAATCCGGGGGATCGGTTGCTGATTCCGTCGGACGGTCTGACCGAATGTCCGGGGGCTGAGGGGGAGTTTGGCCTGTCCGGCCTGTCCCGCCTGCTGCGCCGCACCGCTGATCTGGAGGGGCGGGCGGCGCTGACGGCCATCGAATCAGCACTTTCCGCCTATGCCGGGGCGGATTTTCCCGATGATGTGTCGGCGATCCTGTTTGACCGCCGCGCATAATGCCTGTGCAGCGCTACACAGTCAGCCCCATCGCACGGGCCAACATCGCGCGGTCGCCTTCGTTGTCCAGCATCTGCAGGCCGTCCATCGCGCTCATCCACACGGCTGTATGACCAGGCTCCAGCGGGGGGCCAAGGCGCAGAACGGGACGGGCGAGGTAGATGGAACAGACCTTTTCGGCCCATTTGTCGTATTCCGGCATATAGGTGAACCGTCGGTAAACCCCCAGTTTTCGGGCGATTTCTACCCGCCAGCCGGTTTCCTCGTAAATCTCGCGGTGCAGGGCGGGCAGGGGGTGTTCGCCCGGATCAATCCCGCCGCCGGGCAGTTGGTATTCGGGCACCGGCTCCATCTGATGCGTGGTCAGCAGCGCGTCCCCGTCGAGGATGACCGCATAGGCCCCCGGACGGATGCGATAGCGCTGACCGCTCTTGACCGCTTCACCATAGCGCCTCATATCCCTGCCCTCACTTTGCCGCCCCTTGGTCCGCCGGTTGCCCCGCCTATATAGTCGCGGTATGCCAAGATGGGCACAATCAGGAAACCCCATGACTTTCGGTTCTCAACTCGCCTGGGACGATACCGTCCTGCCGTTTCAGCTTGACCGGTCCGACATCCGTGGCCGGGTGGCGCGTCTGGATGGCGTGCTGGAGCAGGTGCTGAAGCAGCACGCCTATCCGCCGCAGATCGAAGCGCTGGTCGCAGAGGCCGCGCTTTTGACGGCGCTGATCGGGCAAGCCATGAAGCTGCGCTGGAAACTGTCGTTGCAGGTGCGTGGCAAGGGTCCGGCGCGGCTGATCGCGACGGATTACTATGGCCCGACCGAGGATGGTCAGCCTGCGCGCATCCGCGCCTATGCCAGCTTTGACAAGGATCGTCTGGACGCCGAGGCCGCACCCTTCAGCCAGATCGGTGAAGGGTATCTGGCCGTGCTGATCGACCAAGGCGAAGGCAATGTGCCCTATTCCGGCATCACCCCCATCGCGGGCGGGTCGCTGTCGTCCTGCGCGGAAACCTATTTCGCGCAGTCCGAACAACTGCCCACGCGCTTTGCCGTCAGCTTTGGCCGCAGCCAGACCCCCGGCGAAGCACCCCATTGGCGGGCTGGTGGCGTGATGCTGCAACACATGCCGCAAGTGGGAATGTCCGTCGCCGCGACCGAAGGGTCGGGTGAGGGCGGGTTGTTGACCCACACCGACATCCTTGCCGGGGAAGAGGGGGAAAACTGGATCCGCGCCAACGCCCTGCTGGACACGGTCGAGGAGATGGAGCTGATCGGCCCCACCGTTCACCCGACGGACCTGCTGGTGCGCCTGTTCCACGAAGAAGACCCCCGCGTGTTTGACGCGCAGCCGGTGCGCTTTGGCTGTTCCTGTTCCGCCGATAAGGTGCGGAATTCCCTGTCGATCTATTCGGCCAAGGACATCGCCTACATGACGACGGCCGAGGGGACGGTGACGGCGGACTGCCAGTTCTGCGGCGCGCATTACGTGCTGGACCCCAAGACTGTGGGCTTTGAGGCAACGAAAACCCCGGATGCAGAATGACGAAGACAGGCTGCGCGCGGCATTGACCCGCCCCGCGCGGCCTTCGTCGGATTTTGACCTGAACCCTGCGATTGCCTTGCCCCCCGGCCGCGTTTTGCGTCCGGCGGCGGTGTTGGTGCCCGTCTGGCTGCGCCCGGATGGCGCGCGGCTGATCCTGACCAAACGCGCCTCACACCTGAAACACCACCCCGGCCAGATCGCCTTTCCGGGGGGCAAGGTGGATGCGGGGGATGATGGTCCCGTGGGGGCTGCCCTGCGTGAGGCGTGGGAAGAGATTGGCCTTTCCGCTGGTTTAGTGACTGTTTTGGGCACGCTGCCCACTCATGAAACCGTCACCGGCTTTACCGTGACCCCGGTTCTGGCGCTGGTGTGCGGTGACTTTACGGCGGTGCCAGAGGCGGGCGAGGTGGAAGAGGCCTTTACCGTCCCCCTGTCCCATGTGCTGGACCCCGCGCGCTATCACATCGAACGGCGGCGCTGGCGGGGGGAATGGCGGCGGTATTACACCGTGCCCTACGGTCCCTATTACATCTGGGGCGCCACGGCCCGCATTCTGCGCGGGTTGGCGGATCGGGTGGCGTGATGCGGGTCACTGGCGATTGGCTGACCCATCCCGGCACGCAAGGACTCTGCGCCGTGCTGGAAGGCGCGGGGTATCGGGCGCTGTTTGTCGGTGGCTGCGTACGGAATGCGCTGTTGGGGGCGGGGGTGTCGGATGTGGACATCTCAACCGATGCGCGGCCTGAAACAGTCACAAACCTTGCCCAAAACGCTGGATACAAGGTGGTTCCCACCGGGATTGACCACGGCACCGTCACCGTCATTGCCCAAGGTGTGGCGCATGAGGTGACGACCTTTCGCCGCGATGTCGAGACTGATGGCCGCCGCGCGGTGGTGGCGTTTTCCAGCGATGTGGCCGAGGACGCGATGCGCCGCGATTTCACCATGAACGCGCTTTATGCCGATGCGCGGGGGCAGGTGATTGACCCCTTGGGTGGTCTACCGGACCTGCTGGCGCGGCATCTGCGCTTTGTGGGTGATGCCGAAACCCGCATCCGTGAGGATTACCTGCGCATCCTGCGCTTCTTTCGGTTTCACGCGTGGTATGCCGACCCGGATGGCGGCATGGATGCCGACGGGCTGGCCGCCTGTGCGGCACTTTCCGCTGGGATAGAGACGCTTTCCGCCGAACGCGTGGGGGCAGAGGTGAAAAAACTGCTGTCCGCCCCAGACCCCGCCCCTGCGGTGGCCAGCATGGCGCAGGCTGGAGTTTTGGCGGTGGTTCTGCCGGGGGCGGATGCCCGCGCTTTGGCGCCTTTGGTGCATCTGGAGGCGGGCACCCCGCCCCGCCCCCTGCGCCGTCTGGCGGTTCTGGGGGGCGAAAACCCCGCCGACCGCCTGCGCCTGTCACGGGCCG
>CALRPK020000082.1:0-7012 GCA_943370015.1 Paracoccus haematequi | reverse complement strand
TGCGGAGGAATTCGGTCGGATTGGTCCAGATTGTTTTGGACAGTCCCATCGGCGTGATCCTTTCGGCCAATAAGACGCAGGTCCGCTCCCGTTGCTCGATACGGGACGGCAGCACCTGCGCGGTTTTTCCAACCAGGCCAGGTGCGTATGAGCCGCCCTTTTCCTGCAACTAAGGATGCCGCATATGATGTACAACTTCACCGGACAAAACTGTATAAATGTAGTGAATAGTCGGCAGAATGACGAAAAAGGCGGGCAGAATGCATGGATGAACTGGATCGCAACATAATCGGGCTTCTGGGGGCCGATGCACGCATGTCTGTGGCGACTCTGGCGCGGCGATTGAAGGTGGCACGGTCCACCATTCAGGCCCGGCTGGAGCGGTTGGAGACCACCGGGGTGATCGCGGGCTATACGTTGAAGCTGGGCGAAGGGGCGCGGCAGGGGCGTCTGCGCGCCTCGGTCCTGCTCTCCATTGAACCCCGCGCGCAGGCGGGCGTGCTGCAACGGCTGAAGGCGATTTCAGAGGTGGAGAAGGTCTATACCACCTCGGGCCGCTTTGATTTGCTGCTGCAAGTGGCTTGCCCGAACACGCAAGTTCTGGATCAGGTGCTCGATCAGATCGGCCAGATGACCGGGGTGAATTCGTCCGAAAGCCTGATTCATCTCTCCACCCGGATCGACCGCGCGGTTTAGGCGTTGGGGAAACTGCGGGTCAGCACGGCGGCGAGGGCCGAATCGCGCGCCTCAGGCGGTAGAGCGGCGAGGGTTTTCAGCCGTCCCGCCGCCAGCAGATCGGCCAGACCATGCGCTGTGGCCCAGACGGCGGCGGTTTCCAAAGCGCCGCCGCCTGCCGCTGTGACCTGATCCGCCAGATGGGCATAGGCATCGTCGCCTGCCTGACACAGCGAAGGATCGGTGAAATCGGGGCGGTCGGAGGAGAAGATCAGCCGGAACAGCGCCGGATAGGCCAGCGCGAAATCGACATACCCCAGACCCGCCGCCACCAATTGCGCGCGGGGGCTGGGGTCGGCAACTGCCTCGCGCCGGTGTTGGGTGGCGAGGAAGCGGCGAAAGCCTTCGACGGCCAGTGCGGTGAGCAGACCGCGCGCGTCGCCGAAGTGATGCGCAGGCGCGGCATGGCTGACCCCGGCCCGCTTGGCGACAGAGCGCAGCGAGAACGCCTCGATCCCCTTTTCCGTCAACTCCGCCTCGGCCGCTGCCAGAAGCGCGGCCCGCAGGTCCCCGTGATGATAGCGATGATCGTCCATGGCGGCAGAATAGGCGGGCGTCTTGTCAGTGTAAAGATTATCTTGACAACGGAAAGATTCGCAGGCTTCATCCTGACACTGTCAAGATAGAGGTCGCCGATGAGTGCCGTTCTGCTGATCCCCCCCGAAAGCCTGTTCCAGATCGCCAATCCGCTGGCTTTGACGGGATGGCTGGCGCTGGCCATTGCACCGCTGCGGCCTGCTTGGGCGCTGATCTATGCGGGCCGGATCGTGCCCTTGGCGCTGGCCGTGCTTTATGCCGCCTTGGTGCTGGCCGGATGGTCGGGGGCGGAGGGCGGCTTTGGCAGCCTGCCCGATGTGATGCGCCTGTTTGATGACCCCACTGTCGCGCTGGCGGGCTGGGTGCATTACCTTGGCTTTGATCTCTTCGTCGGCGCTTGGGCCGTGGAAACTGCGCGGCGCGAGGGCATCCGGCATTGGCTGGTCCTGCCCTGCCTTCTGCTGGTGTTCCTGTTCGGGCCCGCAGGGTTCCTCACCTTCATGGCGCTGCGCGCGGCCCACCCCCAACGTGGAAAGGCCATCCAATGACCGCCCTGCCCTTCACTGCCCCGCACTCCCGCCTGTGGCGCGACGCGCCGGTCTTTACCGGGCTTTCGGTCGTCCTTGCGGTCTCTGCCCTGCCAGTCTGGCTGGCCCTGCAACTGGACCCCCGCGTATGGCTGGATGAAGCGATCTGGCTGAAACCCCTGAAATTCCAGATCGCGCTGGTGATCTATCTGCTCACGCTCGCCTTCTTTGCCCGCTACCTGCCCGCTGGCACCACCGACTCGCCACGGTGGAGGCTCTATGTCGCCGCCGTCGCCTTTACCGTGATCGGTGAGATGGTCTGGATCGGTGGCGCGGCGGCCCTCGGCACAGGGTCGCATTTCAACGTCACCACCCCGCTGTGGAACGCCATCTACGGGCTGATGGGGCTGTTCGCGGCCTTTCTCACCTCGGCCTCCTTCGTGATGGCCATTCTGATCCGGCGCAACACCAACACAGGGCTGGACCCGGCGCTGAAACTCTCCATCGTGCTGGGCCTTGGCCTGACCCTGCCCCTGACGCTGATCGTCGCCTTCACCATGGCGGCGGGCACCGGGCATCTGGTCGGCACGCCTGTCACCGGGGCGCATCTGCCGCTGATGGGTTGGTCGCGAGAGGTGGGCGATCTGCGCATCGCGCACTTCATTGGCACCCATGCGCTGCATGCCGTGCCACTGGTGGGCTGGCTGGTGGCAGGGCGTCTGCCTGCGCCCTTGGCCCGCCTAACGGTAATCCTCGCCGCCATCGCTTGGGTGGCGCTGACCGTTGGGACCTTTGCTCTCGCCTTAGCAGGAAAACCGCTGATCTGACGGCTTTCCCTTGATCCATCGGCGCGCTAGAACCCCCGCAAAGCAAAGGGTGACGCGATGCCGATGGAAAAGACCTTCAACGCCGCCGAGGCTGAGGCCCGGATTTCCCGCCAGTGGATCGACAGCAAGGCCTTCCGCGCCGGGGCGAATGCCAAGCCCGGCGCGCCTGCGTTTTCCGTCATGATCCCGCCGCCCAACGTCACCGGCAGCCTGCATATGGGCCATGCCTTTAACAACCCGCTTCAGGATATTCTGGTGCGCTGGCACCGCATGCAGGGCCATGACACGCTCTGGCAACCGGGCACCGACCATGCGGGCATCGCCACGCAGATGGTCACGGAACGGGAACTCGCCAAGACCGGCCAACCCAGCCGCCGCGAGATGGGGCGTGAGGCGTTTACCCTGAAAGTGTGGGAACAAAAGCAGAAATCCCGTGGCACGATCATTGGGCAGCTTCAACGCCTCGGGGCCTCTTGCGACTGGGACCGTGAGGCTTTCACCATGTCCGGCGCTCCGGGCGCGCCTGACGGTGAGGAAGGCAACTTCCACGATGCGGTGATCAAGGTCTTTGTCGATCTTTACAACAAAGGCTTCATCTATCGCGGCAAGCGTCTGGTGAATTGGGACCCCCACTTTGAGACCGCGATTTCCGACCTTGAGGTGGAAAGCACCGAGGTTGACGGTCATATGTGGCATTTCAAATACCCGCTCGCCGGGGGGGCCACTTATGAATACGTGGAAAAAGACGCCGAAGGGAATGTGACCCTGCGCGAGGTGCGGGATTACATCTCCATCGCCACCACGCGGCCTGAAACCATGTTGGGCGATGGCGCGGTGGCGGTGCATCCGTCGGATGAGCGGTACAAGGCCATCGTCGGCATGCTCTGCGAAATCCCGGTGGGGCCAAAGGAACACCGCCGCCTGATCCCGATCATCGCTGATGAATACCCGGACCCGACTTTCGGCTCGGGCGCGGTCAAGATCACCGGGGCGCATGATTTCAACGATTATGGCGTGGCCAAACGCGGCGGCATCCCCTGCTACCGCCTGATGGACACCCACGCCCAGATGCGTGCCGATGGGGCCCCGCATGCCGAGGCGGCCACCGTTGCCGCCGCCGTGGCGCGCGGGGAGCGGACGTTGACGGAGGCAGAGGCCGATGCCCTGAACCTCGTTCCCGATCATCTGCGCGGGCTTGACCGGATGGAGGCGCGCGCTGCCGTGGTGGCAGAGATCACCACCGAAGGGCTGGCCGTGATGACGGTCGCCTCTGACCCGCGCTTGGGCAAAGGGGCGCTGAAAGCCGACGCCGAAGGGGCCGACGCCCCCGTGCCGCTGGTCGAGGCGAAAAAGATCATGCAGCCCTTTGGGGATCGCTCCAAGGTCGTGATCGAACCGATGCTGACGGACCAATGGTTCGTCGACACCGCCAAGATCGTGCAACCCGCACTTGACGCGGTTCGGAACGGCACCGTCAAGATCATCCCGGAGTCGGGCGAGCGTACCTATTACCACTGGCTGGACAACATCGAACCATGGTGCATCTCCCGCCAACTGTGGTGGGGGCATCAGATTCCGGTGTGGTATGGGCCGAAGTTTGATCGCGAGGGCAAACTAGTCTCTGGTGAGAATGAACGCTTTTGCGCCAGCAACTTTACCGAAGCGAGTGAGATTGCGCGCCAACACTACTCGAACCTGATAACCTGGGCGGAGAAGATCGAGGAATACGACGCCGAAGCCGATAGAATACTATCGGACGAGGACCGCAAAGAGCTCACTCTGCTTCTCGGGAAACACGCTACAGAACCCCTGACCGTGCCAAGGGCATGGAAGCTGAGTCCTTCAAAAAGTTTCATTAAGATTGGCCGCGACCCCGATGTCCTCGACACCTGGTTCTCCTCCGGCCTCTGGCCCATCGGCACGCTCGGCTGGCCAGAGCAAACCCCGGAACTGCAAAAGTATTTCCCGACCTCGGTTCTTGTGACCGGGCAGGATATCCTGTTCTTCTGGGTCGCCCGGATGATGATGATGCAATTGGCCGTGGCGCAGGATATCCCCTTCCACACCGTCTATCTGCATGGCCTCGTGCGCGACGCCAAGGGCAAGAAGATGTCCAAATCCTTGGGCAATGTGGTTGACCCGCTGGACCTGATCGACGAATTCGGCGCCGACGCGCTGCGCTTTACCAATGCGGCGATGGCCAGCCTTGGCGGCGTGCTGAAACTCGACACCCAGCGCATCGCCGGATACCGCAACTTCGGCACCAAGCTGTGGAACGCCTGCCGCTTTGCCGAAATGAACGGCGTGTGGGAGGGCCACCAGACCCGCACGCAGGCCCCTGAGGCCCGGGCGACCGTGAACCGCTGGATCATCGGCGAGACGGCCAAGGTGGTGGCCGAGGTGGACGCCGCCCTGACCGACTACCGCTTCGACCAAGCGGCGGATGCCTTGTACAAATTCGTCTGGGGCAAGGTCTGCGACTGGTATGTCGAGTTCGCCAAACCCCTGTTCGATGGCGATACGGCCGGGGAAACCCGCGCCACGATGGCCTTTGTGCTGGACCAGTGCATGATCCTTCTACACCCCTTCATGCCCTTCCTGACCGAAGAGCTTTGGGCCACCACCGGCACCCGCGCAGGCATGCTGGTGCATCAGGACTGGCCGACGCTCAGCGCCGATCTGATCGACGCACGCGCCGACCGCGAAATGACCTGGGTCACCGGGTTGATCGACGACATCCGCTCGGCCCGTGCGCAAGTGCATGTGCCGGTGGGGCTGAAGATCGACCTCGTCGCCACGGAATTCGGGGCGGATGCGCGGCAGGCTTGGGCCAATAACGAAACCCTGATCAAACGCCTTGCGCGCGTGGAAACGCTGTCTGAGGCGGCGAGCGCCCCCAAAGGCTCCATCGCCGTGGCGGCGGAGGGCGCAGCCTTTGCCATCCCGCTCGACGGGATCATCGACATCGCCGAAGAACGCGCGCGGTTGCAAAAGACCTTCGACAAACTCGCCAAGGAAATCGGCGGATTGAAGGGCCGGATCAACAACCCGGCCTTCGTCGCCTCTGCCCCGGAAGAGGTGGTGGATGAGGCCCGCGCCAATCTGGAAGCGCGGGAAGAGGAAGCGGCGAAGATCAAGGCGGCCCTCGACCGTCTGGCGGAACTGGCCTGATCTCCTTTGCGAAAATATCCCGAGGGGGTGAGGCCCCGTGGGGCCGAGGGGGGCGAGCAGCCCCCCTTTTCTTTTGCGACCCAGCGGCGCACACTCCCCCCAAAGGAGAGCGCCCATGTCCTGGCTCAGCCGCCTCGCCGAACGGCAAATCCTGAAAACCAAGCTGCAAGGCGGCCTGCAAGGGCTGGAGGGCGAAGGCAAACCCCTGCCCGACCGCACCGGCGATGCCTTTGTCAGCGCAGGCGACGCCGTGGGGTTTCGGATCATGGCGCAGGCGGGGGTGCTGCCTGAGGAGATCACGCTGAAAAAGCAGGTGGCCGAACAGGCGGCTTACCTCGCCACCCTCACCGACCCCGAGGCGCAAAAGCAGGCGATGGCGAAACTGGCCGATTTGCAAATGCGCCAGGCCATGGCCGAAGAGGCCCGCCGCCGCTTCATGCGCGACTGACGGCCCCGATTTTTCTGGCGAAAAATCACGTCCCGCACAGACCAGATTTTTCGCAGAAAAATCGTAGGCGCGAACAACGGAAAATCATTCCCCCTTGCGCTTCGCCTCTGCCCGCGCAGACTGCGGGCATGACCGGACCCAGATACACCCCGCTTGCCGCCACCCTGCCCTCCACCGTGCCCTTCGTGGGCCCCGAAGCACAGGAACGTGCTCGCTCCCGCCCCTTTCGCGCGCGACTTGGGGCGAATGAATCGCTCTTTGGCCCCTCACCCAAGGCCATCGCCGCAATGGCACAGGCCGCGTCCGAGGCTTGGATGTATGGCGACCCCGAGGCGCATGATCTGCGCGCCGCCATCGCCGCCCATCACGGCTGCACGCCCGCCCATGTGGTGGTGGGCGAAGGGATTGACGGTCTTTTGGGCCTGCTCGTCCGGCTGCTGATCGGGCCGGGGGATGCGGTCGTCACCTCGATGGGGGCCTATCCCACCTTCAATTTCCACGTCGCGGGCTTTGGCGGCATCCTGCACCGCGTGCCCTACAAGGGCGACCATGAGAACCCCGAGGCGCTGGTGGCAAAGGCGGCAGAGACGGGCGCAAAGCTGATCTATTTCGCCAATCCCGACAATCCGATGGGGTCTTGGCACCCGGCATCTGCCGTGCGGGAGATGGTCGATGCGATCCCCGACGGCTGTCTTTTGCTGCTGGATGAGGCTTATGCCGACCTTGCCCCGCCCGGCACGGTGCCGGTCATCCCCGCCGATGACCCG
>CALRPK020000081.1:0-7034 GCA_943370015.1 Paracoccus haematequi | reverse complement strand
GATCCGCCCCATCGACATGACCACCACCATGTCGGCCAGTTCCATCGCCTCTTCCTGGTCATGGGTCACAAAGACCGTGGTCAGGCCGGTGGTGTCATGGATGTCGCGCAGACCTTGGCGCAATTCCTTGCGCACCTTGGCATCCAGTGCGCCAAAGGGTTCATCCAGCAACAGCATCCGCGGTTCAATCGCCAAGGCCCGCGCAAGCGCGACCCGCTGACGCTGCCCGCCCGACAACTGGCTGGGATAGCGTGCGCCGATGTCGGGAAGCTGGATCAACTCAAGCAGCTTTGTCACGCGGCGGGCGATTTCCGCCTTGGGCGGGCGCGTCGCGCGGGGGCGGGCGTTCAGGCCATAGGCGATGTTTTCAAACACCGTCATGTGCCGGAACAGCGCATAGGATTGGAACACGAACCCCGCGCGGCGTTCCTGCACGGTCAGGCCCGTCGCGTCTTGCCCGTCAAACAGCACCCGTCCTGCCGTGGGAAACTCAAGCCCGCCAAGGATGCGCAAAAGCGTGGTCTTGCCAGAGCCGGACGGGCCCAGCAGTGCCACCAATGCGCCGGAGGGGATGGCCAGAGACACCGGATGCAGCGCTGCCGTGACACCGAATTGCTTTGAGATTTCGTCGATTTCGATATGCATGACGGCCCCCTTAATGGCGGTGCGTTGCGGCAAGCTGGTCTGCGTGACGCAGTTCCAGCGCGGTTTTCAAAAGCAGGGTGACAAGGGCGAGCACGGTCAGAACCGCCGCCATCGAAAAGGCCGCGACCGAGAGGTATTCGTTATACAGCATCTCGATCGTGATCGGCATGGTGGCGGTTTGCCCCCGGATCTTGCCCGACACCACTGCGACCGCGCCGAATTCGCCCATCGCGCGGGCGTTGCACAAGAGCACCCCGTAAAGCAGCGCCCAGCGGATATTGGGCAGCGTCACCGTCCAGAAGGTGCGCCAGCCCGATGCGCCAAGGGTGAGCGCCGCCTCTTCCTCGGCCCGGCCCTGTTCAATCATCACCGGGATGAGTTCCCGCGCGACGAAGGGGAAGGTCACGAACATCGTGGCCAGCACGATACCGGGCAGGGCAAAGACGATGGGATAGCCATTCGCCATCAGCCAGCCGCCGACAAGGCTGTTGGTGCCGAACATCAAGACGATGCAAAGCCCCGCCACGACGGGCGACACCGAAAACGGCAGGTCGATCAGGGTGATCAGGAACGCCTTGCCGCGAAAGTCGAACTTGGTGATGAACCACGCCGCCGCGATGCCAAAGGCCGCGTTCAGCGGCACGGCGATGGCTGCGATCAGCAGGGTCAGCTTGATGGCCGATTGCGCATCCCGGTTGCCGAGGCTGGCGACAGCGGCGAACCAGCCGTCGCGCAGCGCCTCGGCAAAGACGGCGATCAGGGGGGCAAAGACAAGGACGGACATCCCCACCGCGCCAAGACCGACCAGCAGCCAGCGCGTCAGGGGGCGTTCCTCGGTTGGCGAGCGAAAACGGGTGAGTGTGGTGGCGTCAGACATAACCAATCCTCCGACGGCTCCAAACCTGAATGAGGTTGATGGCCAGCAACATGGCAAAGCTGATCACCAGCATGGCAATGCCGATGGCGGCGGCGGCGTCGTAATCAAACTCTTCAAGCTGGATCACGATCAGCAAAGGCGCGATTTCCGTCACAAGCGGGATGTTGCCCGCGATGAAGATGACCGACCCATATTCCCCCACCGCCCGTGCGAGGGACAGCGCAAAGCCGGTCAGCGCGGCGGGTGTCAGCATCGGCAGGATCACGCGGCGGATGGTGTAGGCCCGTGATGCGCCAAGGGTGGCCGAGGCTTCCTCAACCTCGCGCTCGATCTCTTCGATCACGGGCTGGACGGTGCGGGTCACGAAGGGCAGACCGACAAAGACCAGCGCAAGGAAGATGCCGTATTGCGTATAGGCAATGCGCCAGCCGATCTCCGCCGCCAATTGGCCAAAGGCCCCGTTGGGCGCGTAAAGCGCGGTCAGGGCGATGCCGGCCACGGCCGTTGGCAGTGCAAAGGGAAGGTCCACGGCGGCATCCAGCAGGCGGCGGCCCGGAAAGCGGTAGCGCACCAAGACCCATGCCAGCATGACGCCGAACACAAGGTTGAACAGCGCCGCAAAGAGCGACAGCCGGAACGACAAGAACAGCGCGGCCCAAGTCCGTTCGCTGTTCACGACATCCCACATGTTGCCCAAACCGAAAGTGGCGCCCTTCAAAAGAAGGGCGCCGATGGGCAGAAGAACGACGAGGGAGAGCATCGTCAGGGTGATCCCCATGCTGATGCCCAAACCGGGCATCGGGGATCGGTGGATCAAAGGCGGTCTGCCCATCAGGTTGGTCCTTATCTGGCCGGAGGCTTACTTGGCCACGTAGATCTGGTCGAAGATGCCGCCATCGCCGAAGTGTTCGGGTTGAACCTTGGCCCAGCCGCCGAAGGCGTCGATGCCCACGAGGTCAAGCTTCGGGAAACGCGCCACATCGTCCGGGTTGGCCTTGGAGGTGTCCCAGCCACGGTAGAAGTTCTTCCAGATGATCGCCTGACCTTCGGGCGAATAAAGGAAGTTCAGGTAAGCGTCGGCCAGTTTGCGCTGATCTTCGGTCTTGATGTTGGCATCGACCACAGCAACCGGGGGTTCGGCCAGCACAGAGACCGAGGGGACCACGATATCGAACTGGTCATCGCCAAGCTCTTTCAGCGCCAGATAGGCTTCGTTCTCCCAAGCCAAGAGCACGTCACCGATGCCGCGCTGGGCGAAGGTGGTGGTCGAACCGCGTGCGCCCGAGTCCAGAACCGGGACGTTCTTGTAAAGCGCACCCACGAATTCCTTGGGGTCTTTGCCGTTCTTTTCGGCCCAAGCCCAAGCGGCCAGATAGTTCCAGCGCGCCCCGCCACTGGTTTTCGGGTTGGGCGTGATCACCTGCACGCCATCGGCGACAAGATCACCCCAATCCTTGATGCCCTTGGGGTTCCCCTCACGCACCAAGAACACGATGGTCGAGGTATAGGGCGAAGAGTTGTGCGGCAGCTTCGACTGCCAGTCGGCGGGCAGCTTGCCCTCTTTGGCGATCTTGTCGATGTCCGAGGCCAGCGCCAGCGTCACAACCTGCGCTTCCAGACCGTCGATCACCGCGCGGGCCTGCGACCCGGACCCACCGTGCGAGGTTTCGATCTCTGGCGCGGCATTGCCTTCGGCAACCCACTTGGCGGTGAAGGCTTCGTTGATTTCGCGGTACAGCTCGCGGGTCGGGTCGTAGCTGACGTTCAGCAGCGTTTCGGCCTGTGCAAGGTTCGGCGTGCCGCCAAGCGACAGGGTGGCCAAGGCGATGGCCGAGAGCGCGCCCTTCAGCAGGCGGCCGATGGGCCAGCCGGTCAGGCGGGCGATGCCGGTCGAGATGGTCACACGGCCATCCGCGTGATCGGCGATCTTGTCGCCTTGCGCGGTGATGTGGCCAGCGACGGCGATGGTGGTCAGCATGGGTTTCTCCTGTCGGATGTCCCGGACGTTGCCGGGGCGGGATTGAATGGGGCTGAAGGGCACAAGGCCGAGGACGGTTTGCGGGTGGTGCGCGGTCATTTCGCGTCCCCCCCGATGCGGTCGATGCGGGCTTCCCACAGGCGGCCATCGCGGCCTTGCAGCAGGTCGGCGGCGGCTTCGTCCGGGTTGCGGGTGAAGACCACCAGCGGGGTGCCGTTGATGCGGTGCACCGATCCGGTGCGGCGGTCGATCAGGCGGACCGCACAGGTCGGACGTGCCGAGATGGTGGGCATGTTGCGGGCGGTTGCGCCGATGCTCCGTGCTGCGGTCATTGTCCGATCTCCTGTCGATTCCTCGTCCGGCCTTGTGCCGTTCGATGTCCTAAATAACGACAGGATCGGTCGTATATTTCAACAGAATATTCTCGGCTAGTTTTGTCGTGATTAGAGAAAAATATTCTACAACCTCAGCGGGCTGCGCTGCGGGCACTTCTGGTGGGAATGTTAAGAAAAACAGGCGCTTACGCGCCGATAACCTGTTCAGTCACAGCAGTGGACTTCATCATGTCGTCCAGCGTGAGCGAATCCAGAATCAGGATGTAGGACCAAAACACCTCGGCAAAGACCTTGCGGATGCGGCAGGTGGCTTCGTCGGTGCAATCCTCGCAGCGCTGATAGGCGCGGCGTGACAGGCAGGGCAGGGGGGCGATGGGGCCGTCGATGGTGCGCAGAAGTTCTGACAGCGACACTTCGGACGGGCGCTTGATCAGGCTGTAGCCGCCGGACCGCCCGCGCGTCGATGCGATGACCCCGGCATTGCGGACCTCTAGCAAGATATGTTCCAGAAACCGCTTGGGCGTGCCGGATCGCTTGGCGATCTCTTCGATCGTCAAGGCGTCGGGCCGGGTCTTTTCCGCCTCATCGGCCAGGACCAGCAGCGCTTTCAGGGCATATTTCATCTTTTGAGAGATCATTTCAAAGACCTACGCCGCCGCCGTGCGGGAATCAACGGCGCACTTGGATGTTGCCCAGCCAAGCGCACAGAAAACCCGCCGAAAACACTCTCGACACAGGGTGACAAATAAACACGACAAAGACGATAGACAAAAAGTTCTTTTTCGGCATCCTAAAGGGAGAGTCCCTTTCCGGTTCGCACCGCCAAGGGCCAGACGGACGGAGTGAACCGATGGATGACCTTGACCTGATCGACAGAAAGATCGTTGCGGAACTGATGCGCGACGCGACGCTGCCGGTGGCGCAGATCGCTGACCGGGTGGGATTGTCGCAGACACCCTGCTGGAAGCGGATTCAGCGGCTGGAAGCGACCGGTGTGCTGACGGGGCGGGTGGCCTTGGCCGATCCGGCGCGATTGGGCTTTGGGCTGACGGTCTTTGTCGGGATCGAGGCGACCGACCATTCCGCCGAATGGCGAGAAGCCTTTGCCAAGGCCATCGCCGGACTGCCCAACATCATGGAAGCCCATCGCATGGCCGGAGAGATGGATTACCTGTTGCGCGTGGCAGTGCCCGACATGGCGGCCTTTGACCAGCTTTACAAGCAGTTGACCGACGCCGTGCCGATCAAGAACGTCACCTCGCATTTCGCGATGGAGCGGCTGAAATACACCAACGCTTACCCTGTCGATACACGCAACAGATGAAATTTGGGGCAATTGCCCCACCTGCTGACCCGTGATCTTGCGCCCGCGCTCTGGGCGCATCTACTGCGACGGAAGCGGCCTTGCCGGGCGTATCATTCTGAACGGCACCGACAGCCGCGCCATTGGAGAAGACCCATGCCCACCCCCGCCGGATATTCCCGCACCCAGATCAGCCTGCACTGGTTCATTGCCGCGCTGATCCTGTTCCAGTTGGTTTTTGGTGAAGAAATCGGTTCCGCCTTTGACGCCATGCTCGATTCGGGCGTGGCAAGCTATGACCTTGCCGCCGTGACCCACATTGCGGCCGGTGTGGCGGTGCTTCTGTTCGCGGTGTGGCGACTTGCGCTGCGCTTTGGCCGTGGCGTTCCTGCTGCGCCTGCGGGCGAAAGCGCGATCCAAGGGCTGCTGGCCATGGCAACCCACGGCATCCTTTATGTTCTGATGATTGCCGTGCCCGCAGTGGGTCTGTTTGCGTGGTTTGGTGGCAGCGAAGAGGCTGGCGATCTGCACAGCTTTGCCAAACCCGCCTTCATCATTCTGGTCGCGCTGCATGTGCTTGGCGCGCTCTATCACCAGTTCGTGCTGAAAGACGGGCTGCTGCGCCGCATGATGCGCGCGGGCGGCTAAGTCCTGCGATCAGGACGCGTCCCTGTCGGGCGCGTCCAGAAACACCCTGACCGTCTCTTCGAATTCGCGGGGCTTTTCGGCGTGCAGCCAATGCCCCGCGCCCGGAATTTTGGCAAAGCGTCCCGCTGGGAACAGCGCACGGATCGTCTCGCGGTATTCTGGCTTGACGTAATGGCTGTCCGCACCGTTGAGGAACAGCGTCGGATGGTCAAAGACCCCGGTTGTCCCCGGCCAGCCCACGATGGCGGGCATCGACGCCTCAAGCGCATCAAGGTTCAGCCGCCAGCGCGCACCACCTTCGGCCTTCAGGTCCAGTGATTGCAGGAAAAAGGCGCGCAGCCCCTCTTCCGCTACTGTGTCCGCCAGCCTGCGATCCGCCTCTCCGCGCGTTGTCACCCCGGTAAGATCCAAGGCGCGCATGGCGTCGATATGGCGGGTCTGGTCGTGATCATAGGCCACGGGGGCAATGTCAGCGACCACCAGACGACGGATCAATCCGCCTTGGGTCAGCGCAAGCTGCATCGCCGCCTTGCCCCCCATCGAATGGCCCAGCACATCCGCCCGCCCGCCGATGTGGCGAATCACCTCGGCCAGATCATCGGCCATCGCGGGGTAATCGTGGCGGTCCGACCAAGGGCTAGAGCCGTGGTTGCGCTGATCCACCGCCACCACGTCGCGGCTGTCGGCCAGCCTGCGCGCAATCACCCCCCAGTTGCGGCCAGAGCCGAACAGCCCATGGACGATCAAGAGCGGGGGCTTGCCCGAAGGCGTGGCGGCGGGGTGGTGCAGGAGATTCAGCATTGTTTCCGTTTAGCGCCCTCTGCGTTGCCAATCCAGCGATTGCGGGAATCGATCTATTTGCCGTATTTTTGCCCTATTCATTAAGGGGCGACATTATGGCGACCAATGCGATTGTGGTTCATCAAAAGGTCGGCCGCGTGTCCGATCTGCTGGAACGGCGCTACGGCCTGCGTGGGCAGACTTTGGCCGAACGTGTCCAGCGTGGCGGGCGCAAGATGCCGTCAGACCTTCGGCGCGCAGCGGAACGGTTGGCGCAGGCCGAAGCGATGTCTTGGCAGCCCAAGCTTTTGCTGTCCTTGGACGACAATGCCATCGACCGGGATTACCGCTTGATCGTCAAACGGCTGGAGGCTGAGGGCAAGCACGGTAGCATGGCGTCCCAGATGTTGTCGTCGGTCACCTCTGCCGTGTTGTCGCTGGCGGTGATCGGGTTGGGTGTCGTGGGTT
>CALRPK020000080.1:0-7096 GCA_943370015.1 Paracoccus haematequi | reverse complement strand
TCATCTGTTCTCAAATATCCTCGGGGGGAGCCGCCGCAAGGCGACGGGGGGCAGAAGGCCCCCCTCAGGATTTTCGCAGAAAATCCGTTCAGAAATCCAGATCGGCATAATGCGCCGGCGGCGGAAAGCCCGGCACCTGATCGGCCAGCAAGGCGCGGAAGGACGGACGCGATTTGATTTTGGCGTACCAGTCCTTGACCGTGGCCGACCGGTTCCAATCCACATCGCTGATGTAATCAAGGCAGGACAGATGCGCCGCAGCCGTGAAATCGGCCAGCGTCATCTGATCCCCCGCCAGCCAGCGCCGCTGGTCCAAAAGCCAGGTCATGTAATCGAGGTGGAACTTGATCCGCGACGCGCCCTGCTTGACCGCCTTGCTGTCCGGATAGCCCTGCCCCATCACCTTTTTGTTCACCCGCTCATACAACAGCTTCGAGGTGACATCTGCATGGAACTTGTCATCGAACCATGCGCAAAGCCGCCGCACCTCATAGCGCTGGTCGGGATCGCGCGGCATCAGCGGCGGTTGCGGCACGGTTTCCTCAAGCCATTCGCAGATGGCCTGACTTTCCGACATCACGCGGTTTTCCACCTTCAGCACCGGCACCTTGCCCGCCGGATTGCGCCGCAGGAAATCGGGGCTGCCCTCCCAGTAGCGTTCTTCGACCAATTCCACCTCAAGGCGTTTTTCGGCCAGCGTCAAGCGCACCTTGCGGCAGTAGGGAGAGAGCGGGAAGTGGTAAAGGCGGATCATGTGGCGGTCATCCGGTCCATGCGTTCCCCTGTCATTGCCCCGCGCGGGCGCCGATTTCAATCCCGTTCAGGGTCATTCATCAAAACAGGCCGACCGCCCATCCGCAAGGATGGTGTCCGCCCCGCTGATGATCTGCCGGGTCCGACGTCGCACGAAATCCGAAGGCTCTGACGCCGACCGTCCTTTGGGGTCCGGCAACACCGCCGCCAGTCGCGCGGCTTGGGTCGGTGACAGGTCGCGGGCCGAGACGCCGAAGTGATGCCGCGCCGCCGCTTCGACGCCAAACACGCCCTCATCGAATTCGGCAACGTTCAGATAAACCTCAAGAATCCGGCGCTTGGACCAGACCAGTTCGATCACCGGGGTCAACAGCGCCTCCGCGGCTTTGCGCACCCAGTTGCGGTCATGCCAGAGGAATACGTTCTTGACCGTCTGCTGGGTGATGGTCGACGCGCCCCGGTTCGACCCTTCGCTGACCGCCTCACGGATGGCGGCCATGTCAAAACCCCAATGCAGGCAGAAATTCGCATCCTCTGCCGCGACAGCAGAGCGCGCCATTTCCGGGGCGATGTCGTCAAAGCTGACCCAATCCTTTTCAACGCCCCCAAGGCGGAGGCTTTCGGACAGGATGTAGATATTGGTCGGGACTGGCAGAAAGCTGTAAAGCAGGATCAAGACTGCATAGAAGGCCAAAACGCCTTGCGTGACCCGCTTGGTCCAGAACCAAACCCGCCGCCATCCCCGGCGCGGTGCAGCCTCGGGCTTTGCGTCAGGTGGAGACGCGCCCTTTTCCGGCGCATCCTTGTCCGGCGCGGCCTTCTTGCGGCTTTTGGTGGGGGGCTTTTCGCTCATGTTGGTGACATAGTCACAATGCGAGCCGAAGGGTCAAGCCCGCAGGAGTTGCGACTTTGCGCGTGGACGGATTCGGGTTATCCTTTCGCCATGAACATACATGTCGTCGAATTGCCGGACGAAACCGAACTCTGGGCCCAAGCGCGCGCCGAGGCTGAGGGGTTTTTGACCCTATCGGATTATATGGCCCACTTGGTCCAGCAGCAGAAAGACATCGAAACCCTCCGCGCCAAGTTGATGCTGGGGATGGAGGGGGACGCGATAAGCTTTGACGAAATGTCTGCGCGCCTGCGTGCGCGGTTCGAGGCGGCGCGGCCTTGAGGCAGTTTGCCGTTTCTGCGGCAGCCGAAGCTGCCTTTCTGGAAACGCTGGATTTCTACCGCGACACGGCAGGGGATGACGTAGCGCTTCGCTTCATTGAGGCGTGGGATGCCTTGGCGGTCCTGTTAAAAGAGCATCCGCTGGCAGGGTCACAGAGGTTTGAGGCCATCTTGGGCATCCAAGGCCTTAGGTCCATCCCAATGACGAATTTTCCCTATGTCGCGTTCTACACTGTCTCTGACGACATGCTCCGTATCGTGGGGTTGTTGCACACATCCCGGGACTTGCCGAAGAAACTGCGCCCATGAAAAAGGCCCCCGAAGGGGCCTTTTCCTTGGTCTGTCCACCGATCACTCTGCCGGGACTTTTTGCGCCTCATCACTCAGGGGATGGGGCAGGCGGGTCAGCATTTCCTTGGGGCAGACTTGCAGGAAGTTGCGCTTTTCAACCTCCCAATCGGCAAGGATGCGGGCGCCGATGCGCGATCCCGTCTCGGAGACATGGCGTTCGATCAGGCCGCGCAGTTGCGCTTCCCAATGCGAATGGCCGATGCCGCAGGTCAGGATGGACTCGAGGTTCATGAAATCCTCGGCCACGCCTTTGGGATCATAGACATAGGCCATACCGCCGGTCATGCCCGCGCCGAAGTTCGCACCGATCCGGCCAAGGATCACCGCCACGCCGCCGGTCATGTATTCGCAACCGTTCGAACCGCAGCCTTCGACCACGACCTTGGCACCAGAGTTCCGCACCGCAAACCGCTCACCCGCGCGACCGCTGGCGAAGAGATGGCCATCGGTCGCACCGTAAAGCACCGTGTTGCCGATGATGGTGTTTTCCTCGGCCTTCAGGGGGGATGACATCAGCGGCCGCACAGTGATGATCCCGCCCGACAGGCCCTTGCCGACATAGTCGTTGGCGTCACCCTGCACTTCGATCTTCAGGCCCTGCACCGCGAACGCGCCCAGCGACTGGCCGCAAGACCCGGACAGCTTGACCGTCAGATGGTCGGGTTGCAGGTTGTTCCGCATCCCGAACTTCTTGACGATATGCGACGATGCCCGCGTGCCGATGGTCCGCAGCGTGTTGCGGACGGCATAGGACAGCTGCATCTTTTCGCCGTCTTCAAAGAAGCGCGCGCCGTCGCGGATGATTTCGGCATCCAGCGTGTCGGGCACATGGTTGCGCGGCTTGGACCGATCATAGGTGATCTTCTGCGCGCCATCGACCGTGATCAAAAGCGGGTTCAGGTCCAGATCATCCAGCGCCGCCGACCCGCGGGAAACTTGGGTCAGAAGGTCCGCCCGACCGATGATTTCATCAATCGACCGCGCCCCGATGGAGGCAAGGATTTCCCGCACTTCCTGCGCGTAGAAGGTGATCAGGTTTACCACCTTATCAGCCGATCCCGTGAACTTTTGGCGCAGCGCCTCGTTTTGGGTGCAGACCCCGACCGGGCAGGTGTTGGACTGGCACTGACGCACCATGATGCAGCCCATCGCGATCAGGGCGGCGGTGCCGATGCCGTATTCCTCGGCCCCCATCATCGCGGCCATCACCACATCGCGGCCGGTGCGCAGCCCGCCATCCGTCCGCAGGGTGATGCGTTCGCGCAGGTTGTTCATGGCCAGAACCTGATGCGCCTCGGTCAGGCCCATCTCCCACGGCAGGCCCGCGTATTTGATGCTGGTCGCAGGTGAAGCCCCGGTGCCGCCGTTGTGACCCGAGATCAGGATGACATCGGCCTTGGCCTTGGCCACGCCCGCCGCGATGGTGCCGACCCCGCTAGAGGAGACCAGTTTCACCGTCACCTTGGCGCGCGGGTTGATCTGTTTCAGGTCATAGATCAACTGGGCGAGGTCTTCGATGGAATAGATATCATGGTGTGGCGGGGGCGAGATCAGCGTCACGCCGGGGGTGGAATGCCGCAGGCGCGCGATCAGCGCCGTGACCTTCATCCCGGGAAGCTGGCCGCCTTCGCCGGGTTTGGCACCCTGCGCCACCTTGATTTCCAGTTCCTCACAGGCGTTCAGGTATTCGGCGGTGACGCCAAACCGGCCAGAGGCCACCTGTTTGATCTTGGCCGACGGGTTGTCGCCGTTCGGTTCGGGGTGGAAATGCGCCGGGTCTTCGCCGCCCTCACCGCTGTCGGACTTCGCGCCGATGCGGTTCATCGCGACGTTCAGGGTCTTGTGCGCCTCTGGGCTCAGCGCGCCAAGCGACATGCCCGGCGTGACGAAACGCTTGCGGATCGAAGTGATGGATTCCACCTCTTCAATCGGCACGGGCTTACCCAGTGCCTTGATGTCCAGAAGGTCGCGGATGTGGATCGGCGGGTTGGCCCGCATCGCGGCGGAATATTGCTTCCAGATGTCATAGGACGCGCGGTCACAGGCCGATTGCAGCATGTGCATCGTCTGCGCTTCCCATGCGTGCTTTTCACCCGAACGGCGGGCCTTGTAGAAGCCGCCAATCGGCAGCACCTCTGCCCCGCCGCGCCAGCCCTTGGCGTGAACCTCTTCCAGCTTTTGTTCGATCCCGTGCAGACCGATGCCCGAGATGCGCGACTGCATGCCGGGGAAATACTCGGCCACCATGGCGCGGGACAGACCGACCGCTTCGAAGTTCAGACCGCCGCGATAGCTGGAGATGACGGAAATCCCCATCTTCGACATGATCTTCAACAGCCCTGCGTCGATGGCATCGCGGTAACGGCGCATCGCATCGGTCAGCGTGCCATCCAGCAAGCCGCGCGAAATGCGGTCGGCCAACGAGTCTTCGGCCAGATAGGCGTTCACCGTGGTCGCGCCGCAGCCAATCAACACCGCGAAGTAATGCGGGTCGATACATTCCGCCGAACGGACGTTGATGGAACAGAAGGTCCGCAGCCCCTTGCGCGTCAGCCAGCTATGCACGGCAGAGGTCGCAAGGATCATCGGCATCGGCACGCGATCCGGTCCCTGATGCTGATCCGTCAGCACCAGATGGCCCGCGCCGGAACGGACGGCATCCTCAGCCTCGGCCCGAATACGCTCCAGCCCTTGACGCAGATCGTCAAGGCTGGGGCCGACCGGGAAGGTGCAGTCGATGAAGGCCACCTGCCCGCCGAAATGTTTGACCATCACGTCAAATTCGGCGTTGGCGATGAAGGGGCTTTCCAGCACCAAAATCTCGGTCTGGCTGGAGTTTTCGTCCAGCACGTTCCGCAGGTTCCCAAAGCGGGTTTTCAACGACATCACCCGACCCTCGCGCAGCGAGTCGATGGGCGGGTTGGTGACTTGGCTGAAGTTCTGGCGGAAGAAGTGGCTCAGCGGGCGATAGACCGACGACAGCACCGCCGCGGGCGTATCATCGCCCATCGAGGCAACCATTTCCTTGCCATCCTCGGCCATCGGGGCGAGGACTTGTTCCAACTCTTCCACCGTGTAACCGGCAGCGATCTGACGCTTGCGCAGCTCTGCCCCGGTGAACATCGGCGCTTCGGGCACATCACGCAGCAGGCTGTTCAGATCGACGATTTTCTCGATCCAATCGCCGTAGGGCTGGGCGGCGGCCAGTTTGTCCTTCATTTCGGCGTCGTGATAGAGACGGCCTTCGCCCATATCGACGGCGATCATCTGGCCCGGCCCAAGCGCGCCCTTTTCGCGGATCGTGGTTTCATCGACCGGGACCATCCCCGCCTCGGACCCCGCGATCAGCAGGCCATCGCCAGTGATGACATAGCGCATCGGGCGCAGACCGTTTCGGTCCAACCCGCCGCAGACCCAGCGGCCATCGGTCATGGCCAGGGCGGCGGGACCGTCCCACGGCTCCATCACCGAATTGCAATAGGCGTACATATCTGCCCATGCCTTGGGCATGTCGGTCGTCGTCTTGCTCCATGCCTCTGGCACCAGCATCGACTTGGCCATCGGCGCGTTGCGGCCAGAGCGCACCAGCACTTCAAACACCGCGTCCAGCGCGCCCGAGTCCGACGTGCCGCCGGGGATGATCGGCTTGATATCCTCAGCCGCTTCGCCAAAGGCGCTGCTGGCCATGCGGATTTCATGGCTGCGCATCCAGTTGACGTTGCCCTTCAGCGTGTTGATCTCGCCGTTATGGGCCAGCATGCGGAAGGGTTGGGCCAGCCACCACTGCGGGAAGGTGTTGGTGGAATAGCGCTGGTGATAGATGGCAAAGGACGATTCAAAGCGATCATCCATCAGGTCGGGGTAGAACACCGCCACCTGTTCGGCCAGCATCATGCCCTTGTAAATGATCGACCGGCAGGACAACGAGCAGAGGTAAAGCCCTTGAATCTGCGCCGCCAGCGCCGCTTTTTCGATGCGGCGGCGGATGATGTAAAGCTCACGCTCGAACTGTTCCTGATCAATGTCCTTGTCGCAGCGGATCAGGATTTGTTCGATTTCCGGGCGGGTGGCATTGGCCTTGTCGCCCAAGACTTCGGTGTTCACCGGGACATGCCGCCAGCCGTAGATGTAATGGCCCATCCGCAACACTTCGGTTTCCACGATGGTCCGGCAACGTTCCTGCGCGCCAAAGTCGGTGCGGGGCAGGAACACCTGTCCCACGGCCACCAGTTTGTTGGTGTCCGGCTCGTGGCCCGTGCGGCGGATGACGTCATAGAAGAACTTGACCGGGATCTGCACATGGATGCCCGCGCCGTCGCCGGTCTTGCCATCGGCATCGACCGCGCCACGGTGCCAGACGGCCTTCAGCGCGTTGATCCCGTTTTCCACCACCTTGCGCGACGGCTTGCCGCTGATCGCCACGACCAGACCGACACCGCAGGACGAATGCTCATCCTCGGTCTTATAAAGCCCGTTCGCATCCAACCAAGCACGCTTGGCTTCTTCGGCCTTCACCCAGGCGTCGTCATAGATGGTCATGGCTTTGGGCCTCCTGTGCAGGGATCGGGTCGTCAAGCTGCGACATCACGGCGTCGCAGTCGAAGATGGGTTGGGTGCTGGCGAAACCGGGTTCGCCGGGGAAGATGAACTCGACCGGGCTGCCGTCCAGCGGCAGAAAATTCCCGTCGCCGCCGTTCCATTCGGAGGGGCCGGAAAAGAACAGCCGCCATTCGGGATTGATGTATTCGTTGCCGCGCGACTGGCGCAGGACGTTTCCGTCAAGGTCGGTCTCGGTATACTGAAACTCAGTCTCTTGCAG
>CALRPK020000079.1:0-7098 GCA_943370015.1 Paracoccus haematequi | reverse complement strand
AAGGCGTGTTCGAGGGAATAGGACTGCCCGTTGTCGCTGTGGACTTCCCCGGCCTTGTCGGCCTCGTCGACAAAGAAGATCGGATTGGCTACGCGGCTTCTGAAGGTCGTTTCCAGTAGCCTGCCCGTATGCGCTCCCCTCCAGCCGCGTTGGCTGCCGATCAATCCGAAGCTGGCATTCTCGGCAGAGGCATCCATGGTTTCGCCCGGAACATCGATCAGCCCGGCCAAACGTGACGCCCAAACCGACTTGCCGATGCCCGGCGGACCGTCGAGAAGCAGCGGCGGAATTCGCGCAGGAAGGCCACGGCGCGCGCATCGCCTCAGGGCTTTCCACACCTCCAGCGTCGCATCCGCCATCCAGGGCATTTCCGCGTGCAAGGCCGCCGCAATCTCATCGGCCTGATGCTCGCTGGCAATCGTTGCGACCCGGAAGGTGCCCTTCAAGCGCTTTATCCGTTCGGCGTCCTCTTTGGGGAGATGACCTATGCCAGCGGCCGACCTGTAGCATTCAAGGTAGCGCTCCGCTCGCGCGCGGATTCGCGCCGTCTCCCCGACTTGCAGATAGACATCGTGCAGGACCAGCTTTGCGTTTTCCTCGATATCGCCGTCCATTTCGCGGGCCAGTTGGCGGGCGCGGTGCATCTTAATCATATGGGAGAAACGCGCGGTAAGGTCTTGCTGCGAAGGCGGGTCCGGCAGGTCCGGGGTGAGAATAAAGCGAAACCGCATCGTCAGTTCACTGTCGTCTTGGCCCGGATGAGCTCTGCCAGCCCCGCCAGGTAAGTCTCCACCTGAGGAAGGTCCAAGGCTGGCCAGCCATATGCATCCACGATGACGACGTTCTGCTGGTTGTCGGAGGCCAAGCCTTCCTTGATGATCAGGGGAAGATAGCGGTCCAGCCTGTAGAAGCGCGACATCGTGCGCGCCCATGCCAGCTTCGGGCCAAGAGCGATGAGCGGCGACGTCGTGATAAAGTCTACCGACAGTTGCGGGTGCCCTGTCACCTCGCCAGCAAGGCAAACATCGCGCCCCATCAGAAGGGGCTGCCACAGCCTGAGCAGTGGTGCTTCGGCAAGCATCGCCTCCGAGGGGCCGATCGTTGCCTCATCGAGCGCGATGCGCGCTCGCAACATGGCAGCCCGATGGGCCTCCGCCGTGAATGCCTTGGTCATTCGAGACCTCCGAGCGGAAGGTCCAAGACACACAGGTCCAGCAAAGGCTTGTCACCGGGGAAGCGATCCTCGCGCGGGTAACCGATGGAGACATTCCGGATGTCGGTGCCACCGACCATCGCGGACAGTCGCCGGTGGGAATGCCCGAAGAACCAGTAATCTGGCCGGTGGCCCTCGATCAGGTCGGACAAGTCCGAATGGAAGGATGCTGTCAGGTCATCACGGCTGCCCGCCGTCGCGGGGTGTGGCCCATGATGCGTCACCACAACCGTCTTGCCCGCGTCACCCGCGAAATGCGGGGTCGATAGTTGCTCTTCGAGCCATGCCCGGTCGATCCGATGCAGGGCGGCGGTGTCTTCCGCCCTGATCCACCTGGGCTCGCCCGTCATCGGCGTGCAACGGATGCGGCGGTAATCCATCATGAAAGCCTCAGCCACGTCCATGGCACCGCCCGGGTCCCCGACCAGATTGAAGTCGGTCCAGAGCGTGCAGCACAGAAGGCGCGTCACGCCGTATCGCAGTTCGGTTTGCTGGACATAGACCGCACCGGCCGCCTCGACGATCTTCCTGAGTGTGGCGTCGCCTCCCAGATCAAAGCCATAGAAGTCATGGTTGCCCGGAAAGACATAGGTGCGCTTTGGCGGCATGTAGCGGGCCAGATAGTCGAGGGCTCGTCCCCAGTTCACCAACGGCTTGTCCGCGATGTCTCCCGCGACGATGAGGGCGTCAATACCCTTCCAGTCGATCTGGTCGAGCCGATGCCGCCGGAAGGGCTCCTGCAGGCTCAGCTCGAAATGATCGTAGTGCAGGTCCCCGACGATGACGACGCGGCCAGTGGTGATCGGGATGGAATGAACGAGGTAGTCTTTGGTCATGCAGAAGTCTCCGGCGGCACAGGCGTGCCCGGTGGAAGAAATGTTCGACTTTGGTCGGTTGCAGCGAGCGCTGGCCAAGCGGCACCGTGGCGAGATACAGATGCTGCTCGGTTCGATTATCATAGCAGGATGTGAGCCTTCTCACCATCCGGTCTAAAAAATTATATAGCGATAGCAATATGTTATATTTGAGCGTGCGATTTTTTAGGCCGACTTTTTTTCGCAGGCAGGGGCGTGAAATGATGGCGCAAGTCAACGTATTGGCGAGCCATGCAACTTCCGCCAGCGGAGCTCAAGCTCGTATGAAACTAGGGTTCTGTGGCCGAATGCGACATTCCGTTGGGCATCGGTTTCCCATGAATCCGGTTTTGACAGACTGTCGCGCAAAAGCGTTTCTGGTCGTCAGGTCGACGGTGCGGCCTTGTCGGAGATTCGCTGACCTTTCAGAATCGTGACTGACGGCGGCGCAACGCCCGCTCCACTGATCACAGGGCTTCGGTGCAGATGGGGTCTGCCTCAGCGAGAGGCACCTGAGGGCCACGCCTTCGTCTGAAATCGGCGCGGGTCCGGTGCGGGAGATCTCGATCAGCTTGCGGCGCGCATTGGCCCAGCAATGCGCCAGCTGGATGCCCGCCCCGACCGGGGGCATAGGTGAAGACCAAGCTTGGCGGTGACGTGCCGCCCCACGTTCGGTCATCACGCGCCAAGGCACAGAAGAAGCCGGTCCTGGTTTTTCTGGTCCCCCGATCGAGGGCCGGGGCGTGCGTTTCGTCCATGAAGAGCTTTGTGGACCGCTTCAGGTTCGCCATCAGCGCGTCAAGGACGAGCCGGAGTTCGAAGGCAGCGCGGCCCACCCAGTCGGCAAGGGGGAGCGGTCGAAATCGACGCCCTGACGGCTGTCGATCTGGGCCTGCCGGTAAAGCGGAAGTTGATCGGCATACTTGCTGACCAGCACATGTCCGACCGTCGCTTCGGTCGGCATACCGCTCGGGATCAGCCGCGCCGGTGCGGGGGCTTGCGTGACGCCGTCGGTGCAGGAGCGGCAGGCATACCTGGGTCGGCAGGTGAGGATGACACGGAACTTGGCAGGCACGATGTCGAGCCGTTCCGACACGTCCTCACCAATGCAATGCAGGCAGCCGCCGACATCCAGACGCGCGCATCACCGCCGCAACCTGGCACGCCTTCTTCCGCGGCTCTGCTAAGTTGATTGTCGATAGTGTCCGCATAAACTTTTCGGATTGACTCAATTTGCGAAAAAATTTATCTCTGTTGCCATAGTCGGAGAGTAGAACATGGCCACCATCGGCGAAGCATACAACTACTTGGCGGAAGAGTTCGAGGTCCCGGTCGCGGCGGTTAAGAATATCGGCTTGCGCCTGCTTGACCATGGTCTGCGCGACAAGTCTCCCCGTGGTGCGGGCGCTGCGCAGATTAAGGCGAAGGACTTGGCCTATCACGTTATTCCGCTGGTTTGCGGCATCGGCCCCAAAGAGGCACCTCACGCGATGCATGCAATCGGAGACCTCGACTTGATTGGGGCTAATGTCTGGAATGTGGATCCAGATGTCGGTGTTTTGCATGGGCAATTTCCGACCCATTATTCCTCGGCGCAGATATTGCACCCGAAGAGGGACAACCTCATCGAAGCATTTGCACACGTCCAAGTGAGCGGGATGCGTCAACATTTGCCACTCGTCGCCAAGTTTGGCGATACATTCGCTGCTATTCTCGAGAAACTCGCAGGGCCCGATGATCCGCAACTCGAGTTCCTCGAAATTGAAATCTTTCCGACGCGACCAGCGGCCGGCATCAAGGCGCGGGTTACGTCTTCGGAAGACTCGTCGCGGAGCTTGTTCTACGAAGTGACGTTTTCATGTTCCAAAGAAAATCGCAGCAAACGTCGAGACCGCGCGATCAATGAAATTCCCAAGGAGCTTCTGGTGGATCTCGCCAAACTAATAGCGCGTCCCAAAGACTGACCCTTCAGCGAATCGTCGCGACGCAATCGCGCCAAAACTGCCAGGGCTTTCAGCGCTGTAATTGTGCATGCCTATGGGAAGCCAAAAGCAAAATGCCTGTTTCGTCGATGTTTGAGCTTTCGTGGGTTGTGCGAAGAAGTTGTGGATCGCGGGTGCCTGCCCGATGCAAACCACGGTTGGGAAAGGGAAAAAGACTGTAATGCGTGGTAAGAGAGGTTTTGCGAAAAAGAAAAAATGCGTTTTTAATCAGTGACTTGGGTAAAAATTTATCCTTGATTGACGCGCTTTCACTTGCTACCCCCGAGCGCGTTTGCTGATTAAACGGGATTTCAAATGAAAGGACTGACTGACGCAATGAAACCAACACCCTGCTGCCCAGTAGCTGCATAGCGCTCTGCGACTGCCGATGGCTCCCCAGAATAAAGGGGCAATTCCTAAGCGTCGCGCGATGCCCGTGCGGGTTTGCTGTGTGTCCGCAGGGCAAGAACAACCGGGAGGATACCCCCGAAAGTAAAACACCCGATCCGCGCCAACGGATCAGGTGCTTCAAGGAAGGCAGATAGAAACCTCCCACATTCAAGCCTTGGATAGCAGAGTCTGCGTCTCAAGGCAAGGTTTCCTGTCCTCCTTCTGAACCGACGACTGGTTTCATCTGCGCCAACAGATGGAACGGGCGTCTGCCGCAATGAATGCTTGGGACCGTTTTGGGGCCCTCTTTCCGCGCGGCTTGGAGAATGGTCCCGGCCAATGTCGGCCGGGACTTCGGACAGAGTGAGGCCAACAGATGCCTAAGCCTAAGAGACAGTCTGAATACACCATCGACGACATGGTCTTTGACCATGACAGCTGGAACTACGCACCTCCGAAGCTGCCGAAAGCGAACGCGCTGAAGTTGGAAGACATTTATGGTGTTCTGCCCTTCGACGGCGTGCGAAACCCGAGCGGCCGCTCGTCTGTGTCGCATAAGATTTTTCTGCCCTACCGGACCGCTGCCAACGAGTGGAAGCTGAAAGTCGGTATCGCTGAAAGTGAGCCGGAGGCGGGCACTGCATTGCAGATCCTGATCTCGCCGCAGACCTATGATCTTCATTTTCAGCCTCTACAGGTCAAGTTCAAAGGCCCAAATGACGAAAATCGCACTCACACTTTTGATCTGATGGTGACCTTTCGCAGCGGTTATCGCCGTCTGATCTACGTCCGGAATGGACACAGCTTGTCGAAGACTGCAACGCAACGGGAACTTGACGCGATCAAGATGGCCCTGCCCAAAAAAGTGGCTAATGACATGATTGTCGTCAATGGCGACGACTTCAGCCGCCAGCGGTGTCGCAACCTCGCATTGATGCATTACTTCATCTTCAACCCCGACGACGAGGCAGATGAGCATCTTCTCGACGTGGTTCGCTCCGGTCGGTCCTTCTATTTCATGAAAGACCTGTTTGCGTTGGCTCAGATGCCCCAGAAGCGGATGTTTGCAGCCTGCCATCGCTTGGTGGCCAAGGGACATTTGAAGGCAAACCTCGACAACCTCCTCTGGGAAAATTCGCGGGTTAAGGTGGCAGCATGACCTTCCAACCGCGCTATAACTTGGCTCCCGGCACGATCGTGTCGGTTTCGGGTAGAAACGTCACTGTCACCGGTCAGGATGATCGTGGCTACTACATCCAGGGTGTCGGCGACGATTTCACCTCTTTCCTGGGCTATGGGGAGCTTGTTACGCAGCTCAATCTGCCGGGCGCAAAGCTGATCACGCCACGTTTGGATGCCCAGCCCGCCACGACTGTTCGGCTCGATGGCTTCGAGTCTTGCGAGGCGTTGAGCGAAGATGCTCGGAGAATGGCCGATTTCCACGTCGCGTTTTGTCTCGCGATGAAGGCCTACGAGGAGACGCGGCGCTTGGAGCCGGGTAAAGAGTTGTTTCGATTGTCTATTCGTGGCGTGAACAAGCCCGAGGCTCGTAAGTTTATTGCAGAGCATGCATCGAAAGTCCTGGACGAGACAGTCTTGACGAAACCGGCGCGCGGCGGGTTCAGCAAGCGGTTGTTCCTGTATCAGGGTCGCACCCTGATGCACTACTACACTGTCTTCAAGGGCCTTGATCCAAGGCAGGATCCACGAGATGCCCTGATCCCCCTGACGCATCTCAAGGGAAACCGGGTTGACAGGATTTCCATTGATGTCCGCGAAATCATCGATCGCAACACCCCGGAAAACTTTCTGAGCTTGACCGACGGCCGCATTGCCGACGTGCACAAAGCGGTCGAAGACGAGATCCAAGGTATCAACGAATTTTGTGGCCGGAACGAGCTTCCACTGCTGCAGGTTCCATCTCCAGCGACGATCAAGGCACAGATCCAGGCCAAATTGACGCCGACTGAAATCATGGTCGCAAAGCTTGGCCTGCGGGAAGCGAAGCGCAAGCTCGGCAAAGGCAGCACCGATATCCGTGCGTTGATGATCGGCGAGATGACCGGCATGGATGAGTGTAAACTGTCACTCATTATCCTGGCGAAACGGTTTGGCTACTGGGAAAAGCTCACCCAAAGCCAGAAGGCTTATCTGGAGAAGGCTGACGAATACATCAAAAAACGCCTGCACATCTTGGTCTTGGTTGACTTAGCGTCCCGCATGCCACTGGCTTGGGTAATCACCGAAAATCCCTGCGCTGCGGCTACCAAGGCTTTGCTCGCGATGGCGACGCGAGACAAAACCAGGGAAAAGGAAATGTATGGCTGCAAAAGTGATCCCGCCTGTGCCGTTGGCCTGCTGCATGTAAGAAATGACAACGGCACTGGCCTCCGCAATGCGCCGGTTATCTCGAGCCTAATGGGGCTTGGCACCACTAACATTATTTGCCGAGCCTACTCGCCCACTGACCGAGCACCCGAGGAGCGGGTGTTCGGCACACTGGAAACGGACTTCATCAAATTCCTGCCTGGCTACACTGGCGGCCGCCCCGGCCATCTTCCTGGTTACGACGCCATGAAGAACGGGGTAATTTTGAGCGACGTTCTTTATGGTCTGATTTCGCGATACATGATGGACGAGTATCCCTATCGCAAGCATT
>CALRPK020000078.1:0-7123 GCA_943370015.1 Paracoccus haematequi | reverse complement strand
AGGTCGATGTGGTGGCCGAGGGGTTGAAGTTCCGCCCCGAAACGCCGGTTGCGACGGCATCGGGGGGCGAGCGTCGCCGCGCCGCCTTGGCCAAGCTTTTGGCCGAGGCGCCGGAGTTGATGCTGCTGGACGAACCGACCAACCATCTGGACATCCAAGCCATCGAATGGCTGGAAACCGAATTGCGCGACACGCGCACCGCCTTTGTCCTGATCTCTCACGACCGCGCATTCCTGCGCGCTTTGACCCGCGCCACGTTGTGGATCGACCGGGGCGAAGTGCGGCGGCGCGAGTCGGGCTTTGAAGGCTTTGAGGAATGGCGCGAAACCGTCTGGGCCGAAGAGGATGAGGCCCGCCACAAGCTGGAACGCAAGATCAAGGCCGAGGCGAAATGGGCCGTTGAGGGCATCTCTGCCCGCCGCAAGCGCAATATGGGCCGGGTGCGGGCGCTTTATGCGCTGCGCGATGAACGGGCATCCATGATCCGCCGCCAAGGCACCGCAGCGATGGAGTTTGAAAGCGGCACCACCAGCGGCAAGCGCGTGATCGAGGCCAAGGGAATCACCAAGGTTTTTGGCGACCGCACCATCCTGCGCGGGCTGGACCTGCGGGTGCTGCGGGGCGACCGGGTGGCCTTTGTCGGGCCGAACGGGGTGGGCAAGACCACGCTCTTGAAAATGTTGGTGGGCGAATTGGCCCCTGATACCGGCACCGTGACGCTGGGCACCAATCTGGACATCGCCGTCTTTGACCAGACCCGCGCGCAACTGGACCCGGAGGCGAGCCTTTGGGACAACCTGACCGGCGATCCGGCGATGCGGGTCTCGGGCAATTCCGATCAGGTCATGGTGCGCGGCACGCCGAAACATGCGGTGGCTTACCTCAAGGATTTCCTCTTTGATGAACGTCAGGCGCGTGCGCCGGTCAAATCGCTGTCAGGTGGCGAAAAGGCGCGGCTCTTGCTGGCCAAGCTGATGGCAAAGCCGTCGAATCTGCTGATCTTGGACGAACCGACCAACGATCTGGACGTCGAAACGCTGGACTTGTTGCAAGACATCCTTGGCGATTATGACGGCACGGTGCTGCTCGTCAGCCACGACCGCGATTTCATCGACCGGGTGGCGACCTCGACAGTGGCACTCGAAGGGCAGGGCCGGGCGACGGTTTATCCCGGCGGTTGGTCCGACTATGCCGCGCAACGCCCCACCACCGATGTCACCCGCGCCGAGGATCGCGCGATTGAACGGCTGGCCACAACGCCCGCCGACAAAGGGGCCGCGAAAGCCCCGGCCAAGGCCGAGCCTGCGCCCGCCAAATCGCGCCCCGGCCTGACCTTTACCGAACGCAAACGGCTGGACGATCTGCCCGCCACCATCGCGCGGTTGGAGGCAGAGATTGCCAAGCTGACAGAGTTCCTCTCCGCGCCCGATCTCTTCACCAAGGAACCCGCCAAGTTCAAGAAGGCGACCGAGGCGATGGCCGAACGCCAAGCCATGCTGGCCAGCGCCGAAGAAGAGTGGCTGCTTTTGGCCGAACGGGAATAGTTCCCAGTCACTCGGTCACGTTTTCGGGAAATTTCCCTCGTATCGGCAAGGATTTGCCGCCCGTTCCGCCTGTTCTGGCGGGTTCCCGCCCGCCTGTGAAATCGCATGGCTCCTTTTGTCCGTCCGCGGGTTGTCTGCGCGTCCGCGAACCAACAGGTCGCGGCGACGTGGTCACCTCCTGCCCCCACAGCGGGATGGCGAAAATGGGGGGACCCTTGGAACAGGAGAACGAGAGAATGAAAAAACTTGCAACGATTGCGCTCTTTGGTCTGGCCGGTGGCGCCATTGCAGCGCCTGCTTTTGCCGGTGGCCCGGTGATTGTGGCAGAAGAGGCGACGGTGACCGCCCCCGTGATCCAAACCGCGCCGATGGCCGCTGGCAATGACTGGGGCGGGGCCTATGTCGGTGGACAGCTTGGCTTTGGCCAAGTCGGTTCGACCGACCCGTTTCAGGGCGAAGGTCTGATCGGCGGTTTGCATGCCGGCTATCGCATGGACTTTGGCACCTTTGTCGCGGGAGCGGAACTGGCGTGGGACTTTGCATCCATCGACCTTGGGGCATTGAACGTTGACACCATCGACTCGATTGGTCGTCTGGGCCTGCAAGGCGGTGCCGATCTGGGCCAAGCGCTGGTCTATGGCACCGTGGGTCTGGCCCGCATCGGTGGCGACATTGATCAGGACGGGTCGTTCTATGGTCTGGGCATGGATTACGCCCTGTCGGACACCATGACGCTTGGTGGTCAGGTTATCCAGCACGAGTTTGACGACGTGCCCGCCGGATCGCTGGACACCACCTTGGTGCAGGCGCGCGTGTCCTTCGCGTTCTAAGCACGCGACGGTCAGGATAAGGGGGGGCGGGGCCGATGGTCTCGCCCTTTTCTTATGGTGATGCCGCTTGGCCTTGGCGTGAATTCCGGCTATCGCTGCGGGCATGACGAAAGAACGCACCCTCCGCATCGGCTGTATCACCCGCTGACCATTGGTCGCGCGGGCTGTCATCGTCATTCCCAAGACCGGATGAAGTTGCTAGACCCGCGCCGGGAGACGGCATGGCCGGGACGACAGGGGCTTGAGGGACGACGCGACATGGTGACCATCCGCCTGCACAATGGAAAGACCCGCCAGAAAGAGGTCTTTGCTCCCATCGACCCCGAAAACGTGCGGATCTATGTCTGCGGACCGACGGTCTATGACCGCGCCCATCTGGGCAATGCGCGGCCTGTGGTGGTGTTTGACACGCTCTATCGTCTGCTGCGCCATGTCTACGGCGGCAAGGTCACCTATGTGCGCAATTTCACCGATGTGGATGACAAGATCAACGCCACCGCGCTCGCCCGCCAACAGGCAGGGGCTGCGGGCACGCTTGAGGCGCTGATTGCCGAACGGACCGAGGAAACCATCGGCTGGTATCACGCCGATATGGACGCCTTGGGCGCATTGCGGCCGGATCATGAACCCCGCGCCACAGCCTATGTCGGCGCGATGATCGGTATGATCGAGGGGCTGATCAGCAAGGGCCATGCCTATGCCGCAGACGGTCATGTGCTGTTCGACGTCCGGTCCTATCCCGATTACGGGCATCTCTCGGGCCGGTCGGTCGATGACATGATCGCGGGCGCAAGGGTGGAGGTTGCCCCCTATAAGCGCGACCCGATGGATTTCGTGCTGTGGAAGCCGTCAGATGAAAACCTGCCCGGCTGGGACTCGCCTTGGGGTCGGGGCAGACCGGGGTGGCATATCGAATGCTCGGCCATGTCCTTGGAGTTGTTGGGGCCGAGCTTCGACATCCACGGCGGCGGGATTGATCTGCAATTCCCCCACCATGAGAACGAGATCGCCCAAAGCTGCTGCGCCCACCCCGAGGCCGATTTCGCCCGCGTCTGGATGCACAATGAGATGTTGCAGGTTGAGGGCAAGAAAATGTCCAAAAGCTTGGGCAACTTCTTCACCGTGCGCGATTTGCTGGAACAGGGAATCCCCGGTGAGGTGATCCGCTTGGTGTTCTTGGGGACCCATTACGGCAAGCCGATGGACTGGACGGCGGAGAAGGCGCGCGAAGCAAGGGCAACTCTTGAGGGTTGGTATAATCTCACCGAAAACGTTGTTGCAGATGCCGCAGTTGATTTTGAAGTAGTCGATTTACTCTCAGACGATTTGAATACTGCCGGTGCAATTTCTAGGTTGCATCAACTTGCTAAAGAAGGAACCGCTGGAAAGCTGAAGGCTAGTATGCGCCTTCTTGGCTTTCCAGATGCTGAGAAAGTCGACTGGTGGCGGACGGAATTAGTTACGCTCGTTGGGACATTCGCAACGGGCAACCAATCACTTCATTTAGAAAAGATCGGGCCATTTCTTCAAAAGTGGCAAGATTACCGATTGGCGAAGGACTACGCGTCGGCAGACTTACTCAAATCGCAACTTGAAGCGACGGGACTTAAGATCATTAACTCCAAGTCTGGTCCAACAGCAGTTGTTCCAAATGGCTTTGACGCCGCGCGTCTGGAGGGACTGTTGTGAAAGATTTTTCTGCGAAAAATCAGGGGGGCTGTCTGCCCCCCTCGGCCTGCGGCCTCACCCCCCGAGGATTTTTTAAGACAGAAAATGCAGGAGGTGTCCGCGCATGACCCGCGAGCGGCTATACCTGTTCGACACCACTTTGCGCGATGGGCAGCAGACACAAGGCGTGCAGTTTTCCACCGCCGAAAAGCAGGTGATCGCGCGGGCGCTGGATGGTTTGGGCGTGGATTATATCGAGGGCGGCTGGCCGGGGGCCAATCCGACGGATAGCGAGTTTTTCGCCCATGCGCCGGACACGCGGGCGCGGATGACGGCCTTTGGCATGACCAAGCGGATCGGGCGGTCGGCTGAGAATGATGATGTCTTGGCGGCCGTCTTGGATGCCGGAACGCCTGCGGTCTGTCTGGTGGGCAAGACGCATGATTTCCATGTGCGCACCGCCCTTGGGGCGACCTTGGACGAAAACCTTGACGCCATCGGCACCTCTGTCGCGCATTGTGTTACGAAGGGGCGGGAAGCGTTGTTTGACGCCGAGCATTTCTTTGACGGCTATCGCGCCAATCCCGATTATGCCTTGGCCTGTCTGCACACCGCGTTCAAAGCAGGGGCGCGGTGGATCGTGCTGTGTGACACCAATGGCGGCACACTCCCCGCTGAGGTGGGGCGCTTGGTCGAGGCGGTGATTGCCTCGGGCATTCCCGGTGATCGTCTGGGCATCCATTGCCATGATGACACCGGCCACGCCGTGGCGAATTCGCTGGCGGCGGTGCTGGCGGGTTGTCGGCAGATCCAAGGCACGCTGAATGGTCTGGGTGAGCGGTGCGGCAATGCCAACCTGACGACGATCATCCCGACGCTGCTGCTGAAAGAGCCCTTTGCCAGCCGATTTGAGACCGGGGTCACGCGAGAGGCTTTGGCGGGGATGCTGAAAACCTCGCGCCAGTTGGATGATATCCTGAACCGCGTGCCGATGCGGGCGGCGCCTTATGTCGGGGCCTCGGCCTTTGCTCATAAGGCGGGGCTGCATGCCAGCGCGATCCTGAAAGACCCCACGACCTATGAGCATGTCGATCCCGCACTGGTCGGCAATGAGCGGGTCATTCCGATGTCCAATCAGGCGGGTCAATCCAACCTGCGGATGCGTCTGGCGGCGGCGGGGATCGAGGTTGCGGCAAAGGACCCGCGTCTGGGACGTATCCTCGATGTGGTCAAGGAACGCGAGGATCAGGGCTATGCCTATGACGGCGCGCAGGCGAGCTTTGAACTGGTGGCACGGGCGGAACTGGGGTTGCTGCCCGAATTCTTTGAGGTCAAGCGCTACCGCGTGACGGTGGAGCGCCGCAAGAACAAGTACAATCAGATGGTCAGCCTGTCCGAGGCTGTGGTGGTGGTGAAGATAGGCGAGGCGAAGATGCTGTCGGTGTCGGAGTCGATGGATGAGACGGGGACGGATCGCGGGCCGGTGAATGCTTTGGCCAAAGCCTTGGGCAAGGATATCGGCCCCTATCAGGCCTGTATCGACGATATGAAACTGGTGGATTTCAAGGTGCGGATCACCCAAGGCGGGACCGAGGCGGTCACGCGGGTCATCATTGATTCCGAGGATTCCGCGGGGCGGCGTTGGTCCACGGTGGGTGTCAGCGCCAATATCGTGGACGCGAGTTTTGAGGCGCTTTTGGACGCCATCAACTGGAAGCTGATCCGCGACTTCAAGGCGCCTGTCGTATGACCGTCGATGCCTGTGCCGCGCTGGTCGAACGCGGCGACCCGGAACGCTTTGCCGCGCTGATGGCGGCACCCGTGGCCGCGCGAGGGGCCTTGGCGGTGCTTTACGCCTATAACCTTGAGATCGCCCGCGCGCCTTGGGTCACCAAAGAGGCGATGATCGCCGAGATGCGCCTGCAATGGTGGCGCGATATCGTCGCCGAGGCGGCGGCAGGCAAACCCGCCCGCGCGCATGAGGTGGCGGGGCCCTTGTCCGCCCTGATCGCCGAAGGTCGGCTGGATGCCGCGCTGCTGGACCGCATGGCCGAGGCGCGGCGTTGGGACATCTATTCTGACGCTTTCGAGGATGAGGCCGCGCTGGATGCCTATCTGGAGGATACGGCGGCAGGCCTGACATGGGCCACGGCACAGGCGCTTGGCGCAGGGCCAGAGGCCGAAGCCGCAGTGCGCGGCTATGGCTGGGCGATGGGTCTGGCCAATTTCCTGCGCGCCGTGCCGGAGTTGGAGGCGCGGGGGCGCATCCCGCTGCTGGATGGCCGACCCGGGGCGGTCGCCGCCTTGGCGCGGCGGGGGCTGGTGCGGCTGGCACAGGCGCGGGCGGCGCGGGGCAGGGTGCCTGCCCACGCGCGGCCTGCCTTGATCGCCTGCCACATGGCGGGGCCGATCCTGTCGCTGGTGGCACGCGAGCCGCAGCGTGTGGCGGAAGGGACGGTAGAGCTGTCCGAATTCGCGCGGCGTTGGGGTCTTTTGCGGGCAGCATTCGGGCGGCCCTGACGCAACCGCCGTGCCTCTGCCCCTTGTGGGCCACAACTTGGCCGGAAACACTGTTTATCGAATGGACCCAATCGCCGCGCATTTTGCGGATGCGAAGGACATTCGATGCCGACTTATTCCATGTCGATGCAAAGCTATCTCGGCTCGCTTCTGGCGTTGAATTTCCTATCCACGCAGCAAACCCTGTTCCTGAGCTTTTTTGGCAGTGTGAACGGCGTCAGTTTCTCGACCCCGAATGACAAGTTCTATGTTGGTGAAGACCTGTCGATCGGGGGCGGCACATGGGAGGTGGTGGGATCAGGCTGGGTCCAGCCCGGCATCAGCATCCTGGGGCTGGTGGTGCCGACGGGCACGCGGGTCGATGCCATTCTGGTGAAGAACACCACGACCGGGGCGCTGTCGCTGCTTTATCCGGATGGCATCCCTTGGGCGACGGGCATGATCGCCATGGTGGTCGATATTGATCCCGTGGGTTACAACAACACCACAAAGGGGCCGCTGTGCTTTCTGGCGGATACCCGGCTTGCCACGCCCGGCGGCTGGATCGCCGCAGGGCAGGTG
>CALRPK020000077.1:0-7235 GCA_943370015.1 Paracoccus haematequi | reverse complement strand
GTCAGCGCCGCGAATTGGTGGAAACCCGCAATCAGGCCGAAAGCCTGCTGCACTCCACCAAAAAGTCGCTGGCCGAACATTCCGACAAGGTGGACCCCTCCACCGTCGAGGTGATCGAACTGGCGATGGCCGCGCTGGAAGATACGCTGAAAACCGACAATGCCGACAAGATCAAAGGCGGCATCCAGAACCTGACCGAAGCCGCGATGAAGCTGGGCGAAGCAATCTACAAGGCCAGCCAATCAGAAGCCGAGGATAAGGATGGCGATGCACCCCGCGATGTGGATGACGACATCGTCGACGCAGACTTCGAAGACCTGGGCGAGAAAAAGCGGAAGTAAGACCGCGTGAATCGGAAAAGGGGGCGGTCTGGAAACGGACCGCCCCCACCCGGTTCTGATAGGGGGTTTTGTCCAGATGGCAAAACGTGACTACTACGATGTGCTCGGTGTCGCGCGCGGGGCTTCGGCGGAAGAGCTGAAGAAAGCCTATCGCCAAAAGGCGAAAGAGCTGCACCCCGACCGCAACTCTGACAACCCAAACGCTGAGTCTCAGTTCAAAGAGGTGAACGAGGCCTATGACGTCCTGAAAGACGGCGACAAGAAAGCCGCCTATGACCGCTATGGCCATGCGGCTTTTGAAGGCGGCTCACGCGGGGGCGGCGGTGGGGCTGGCTATGGCGGCAACGCGGATTTCGCATCGGCCTTTTCCGACGTGTTCGAAGACCTCTTCGGCGATTTCATGGGCGGTCGCGGCGGTGGCGGCGGCGGACGGTCTCGCGCGCAACGCGGATCGGACCTGCGCTACAACCTGCGCGTCAGTCTGGAAGAGGCGTTTAACGGCGTCCAGAAAACCATCAACGTCCCCACCTCGATCGCCTGTGACACCTGCCGTGGCACCGGGGCAGAAGGCGGCGCTGAACCCGTCACCTGCCCCACCTGTTCGGGCATGGGCAAGGTTCGGGCGCAGCAGGGCTTTTTCACCGTCGAACGCACCTGCCCCACCTGCAACGGCATGGGCCAGATCGTCAAGAATCCTTGCCGGTCTTGCGGCGGCGCAGGCCGGACCGAAAAAGAGCGCGCGCTGTCGGTCAACATCCCCGCCGGGGTGGAAACCGGGACCCGCATCCGTCTGGCGGGCGAAGGGGAGGCCGGTTTGCGCGGCGGGCCATCGGGCGATCTTTACATCTTCATCGAGGTGAAAGAGCACCCGATCTTCCAACGCGACAGCGTCAACCTGTTCTGCCGCGTCCCGATCAGCCTCGCCACCGCTGCCTTGGGCGGCGAGGTTGAGGTGCCGACGATTGACGGCGGCAAGGCGCGGGTCAAAGTCCCCGCCGGGGCCCAAACTGGCAAGCAACTGCGCCTACGCGCCAAGGGCATGCCTGCCCTGCGCGGCGGTGGATCAGGCGACATGGTGCTGGAACTGGCGGTGGAAACCCCGGTCAACCTGACCGCGCGTCAGCGCGAACTTCTGGAAGAGTTTGAGCGTCTGTCTGAGGAAAACAATCCCGAAGGCAGCACTTTCTTCAAGAAGGTCAAAGGCTTCTGGGATGGTATGAAGCCCTGATATCCGCGCGCCCGGCACCACGCCGGGCCGCGAATTCCTCAAGGACTTCGGCGTGGCGTTTTTTCTGAAACGACGCCTTCCGGCGTTAGGGGTTTCTTTACCGAACCACCGCAGTCTGGGAACATGACCCAGCGCGCATTCCATGATTCCGCCCTGCCCCTTTTCGCCGCTGATGCGGACGAAGCGGTGACGACCGCGCCCATCGAAACCGGGCGTCTTCCCAGTTATATCGCCGACCATCGCAAACGCCTGCGTGAGCGGTTTCGGGATGGCGGGCCGGGGGCGGTGGCGGAATATGAACTGCTGGAACTGCTGCTCTTTCGCGCCATCCCGCGGCAGGATGTGAAACCCTTGGCGCGGGATCTGATCGACACCTTTGGTGATCTATGCGGCGTGATCTCTGCCCCTGCCGCGCGGCTTATGCAGGTGCGCGGCGTGGGGGAATCGGTCGTGCTGGACCTGAAACTGATTGAGGCCGCCGCCCAGCGCATGGCCCGCGCGCGGGTGATGAACCGGCCCGTTCTCTCGTCTTGGAATGCCCTGCTGGATTATTGCCACACCACAATGGCGCATCGGACCACCGAACAATTCCGCATCCTGTTTCTGGACCGCAAAAACGTGCTGATCGCGGATGAAGAACAGGCCAAAGGCACCGTGGATCATGTGCCGGTCTATCCGCGCGAGGTGGTGAAACGCGCGCTGGAACTGGATGCCTCGGCGCTGATCCTCGTACACAACCACCCTTCGGGTGACCCCACGCCGTCACAGGCCGATATCTCTATGACCCAACAAATCCTTGAGGCGTGTCAGGCCCTTGGTCTGACCCTGCATGACCATCTGGTGATCGGGCGGGAACGAGAGGTCAGTTTCCGGGCGCAGGGTCTGCTGTGAAATCCGGGCGCAACCACAGCTCCACCCGCCGGTTCAATCGCCGTCCCGTCGCAGTTTCATCGCAGGCCATCGGCAGCGCCTCGCCAAAGGCCATGACCTGCGGCAGACGGTCGGCTGGGACGGTCGGGGCGGCATCGCGCAGGGCCTGCGCCACAGCCTCGGCCCGGTCCTGCGACAGGGCCAGATTGGCCTCTGCCGCGCCAGACCCATCGGAAAACCCGGCCAAGATCAGCGCCTGACCCTTGAACATCCCGGCCTCAAGCAACAGCGCCAGATCGGCAAGGTTGTCGCGCGATGCGGCGTCCAGCGTGCTGGACCCATCCTCGAACCGGAAGGTCAGCGACAGGCGATCCGCGCCATCCATCGTATCGACCAGCGTTTTCAGATCCTCCAGCGTGGTTTCCGTGCCTGCACCCTGAATGGCGTTGATCAGGCGCAGCCCGTCCTGCGTCATCGGCAGACGTTCGGGCAGGCGGTCCACGTAGCCGCTTTTCGCAATCGCGGCTTGGGCCTGCGGATAGGACAGGAACTCCAGAAACTCGCGCGCCATCAGGGGCAGGCGGCGTTTCGGGGTCAAGAGATGGATCGGCAGCGCCAGCGGGTAATCCTCGGCCTTCACGGCCAGCGATGTGGGCAACAGGGGAAAGCCGCATTTGTCGGTCAGAGTGATGGCCTTCGCTGCCCCCACACTGGACCGCCCCGTCACGGCAATCGCCCAAGGGTCCCGCGCCACGGCGGCGGCAAGGGCGGTCAGGTCGGGATGCACCTCTGCCGCTTTCACGTCGCGACCAAGACGCGCGCCCAGCGCCTTTTGCAACCCGCTGTCCGGGGGCAGGGCGTGCAGCACCAGCGGCATATCCGGGCCGCCGATGTCGGACCAATTCGACACCTCACCCGCCAGCACGCGGGCAAGGTTGGCGGACGACACCTCTGCCACGGGATTGTCTTCCGCGACGATGGGCACCAGCGCATCCAGCGCCAGCGTGCGCGAGCCCAGACCGTCCGGCGTTTCAGCGGCGATGACCAGATCGGCTTGCCCGGCCTCCAAAAATGGCAAGGCCTGATCCACCGGCATGGCAATAAAGGAGAATTCGGCCAACAACTGCCCCGTCGTCGGGTCCGTCAATCTGGTTGCATCGCCACCCACCTCAAGCGTCAGGCGGCGGAAATCGGCGAAGGCGCGGATCAGGCCGGGCAGGATTCGCCCGCCCGGATCACCTTCGCCCGCGATGCGGATCACGGCGCGCGGCGCGGTCAGGCCGGGGCAACCGGGGCCATCGCAGATCACACCCTGCGCATCGACGGTCAGGGGGCCATAGGCGCTGAGAATGCGGTAAAACTCACCATCAAAGGCCTGCAACGTGCCGCTGAGTTCCAACCCACCATCGCGTGCGATCAAGGTGACGTCCTGCGCCAAGGCACGGGATCCAGCACCAAAAACCGAAAGCGCGGCGATCACCGCCGCGCCACACGCGAAAAACCGCATCACTGCAACGCCTGACCCAAATCACTCTGACGAGGCGAGTGTCAGGTCACCACGCGGATTGTTCAAGACAATAAAGCCGCCAAGAGCATCACAATCGGGCATCGCCATGGAAAGCTCTTGTGCCGTGACCTTGCCGCCGCGGCTGTCCAGCATTTCGCCCAAAAGCTCACGCCCGCAGGTTTGCGCGGTCACCTGCGCCTCAATGGTCAGGTCGGCTTTGCCATCGGTGGGCAGGGTATAGACCTCAGCCAGCAGGGGCAGGGGAACGGTGGGATCGCCCAGTGCCACCACGGCGGCCCCGGCTTCGGTGATGCCGTCCAGCATGGCGAGCGGTTGGGCTGTCAGGTGACCGGCCTCACCATAGGTCGCGCCATCGCGAAAGGCGTTCAGGGCAAAACGGTCATCGCCCGACCATTGCACCACGAAGCGCTGCATATCTTGCAGTTCCGGCATGGGCATCATCGCCTCTTCGCGCGTCTTGTCGGCGAAGGTGACCGCCACATTGCCCGCCATATCCAGCGCAGGCAGGGCGGTGAACAAAGACCCCGTCGCGGTTGTCTTGGCCGTCACCGTCAGCCCGGCATGGGACAGGATCACGCGTTCATCGGCGTGGCAGGGGGCGACCAGCGTCACACCCAGCATCGCGCCATCCTGCGGCACAAGGTCCAAATGGATGGGGCAATCTTCTGCCAGCGGTTCGGCGGGCTTTGCGGGTTCGACCATCTGGGTCGCTGAGGCTGTCTCGGGGGGTGTGACCGCCACGGGGACGACAGGGGGTGCCGCAGGTTTGGCCATCGGCGCAGGTTCTGTTGCGGTCAGCGTCTGCGGGGCGGCGGATATGTCATCCGGCGTTGCCGTCACCCCCGCCGCATCCGCCGTGGCTTGGGATTGCACGAATTGCCCGGCACCCAAGGCGACAGCAATCAGGGCAACAACCGAAGCAAGGCCGCGTTTACGATCCATAATGGCACCTTTGGACGACTCGATACATCCATAAGGCTGCCTGAACGGCGCGGCAAAAACATGGCGCTTCCAAGGTGAAAAAGGGCAGGGCCCTGTCAGGTATAGCCGTAATGCCAACGCAAAGTCTTGAACCGGATCGGCGGGATGGCCCCTCGCACGCCGCCCAGCGCGTCCGACAAGTCCAGAATGGTCTGCTCTGGCGCGGTATCCTTGGGTAGGGGGAAGCGCATCGTGACGCTGGCATAGTCCTTTGCCGCCACGCCAACCCGTTCCGTCAGGCCCAAGGCGCGCGACGTCCGGCCCGTCAGCGCCACCTGACGGGGCGTCACGCTTTGCCCGGCCACCGTGATCCGCACGCGCCCCGGCACGATGGAAACAGCGCGCGTTCCGGGTTGCAGATCAAGCGTCAGGGTCAGGTCCGATCCGCCCTCGGCACCCGGCTTGTCCCCCAGTTTGATCGAGGTGGGCACAACCGCCAAGACCACCTGAACATCGCTGCTGCGACTGTCTTCACCCAGCGTGATGGTCAGCGCCAGATCGTCCAATGTCAGCGTGCGGGTCTGGTTGATTTCATAGATCGTGCCGGGCTGATCCGTGGGCGGGGCGCTTCCGGCGAAATAGGGCGCGGCCATCGTACCGCTGCGAAACCCGGCGCAGGCGGCCAAGAGTGCCAGAGCCATCACAAGGACGGCCAGACCAAGGCCGGGTCTTTTCAAGGATGATCTGTGGATCGCTGCGTCTGCCATGCGCTGCCCCCATCGAAACGGTGTCAAAGGATAGGGCGGACATCGGCCGTCACGCAAGACAGATGCCGCGCCTGATCAGGGGCGCGGCATCGGATCGTGTCAAGCCAGCTTGCCGTGGCAATGCTTGAACTTTTCGCCCGACCCGCAGGGGCAGGGATCGTTCCGGGCGGGATCGCCCCAAGTTGCTGCGTCCGTCTCATCGAAACCGGGGCGGCGTCCTGCGGGGGCTGCATCCGCCAAGGCCAGTTCCGGCGCCGGGGCCGCTTCAGGGGCTGACAGCCGCTGCTGCTGGGCCAGAACCTGCTGCATCATCGCCTGTTGTTCTTCTGCCGTCAGCGGGCGGATTTGCGACAGCTTTTGCGTCACATCCTGCCGGAGCGTGTTCAGCATGGATTCGAACAAGGTAAATGCCTCGGTCTTGAACTCTGACAGCGGGTCACGCTGGGCATAGCCGCGGAAGCCGACGACCGACCGCAAATGTTCCAAGCGCAGCAGGTGTTCGCGCCATTTGGCGTCGATGGTCTGCAAGAGCACCTGCTTTTCGATGGATTGCATGGTTTCTGCACCAAAAGCGGCAGTCTTTTCCACCATCATCTGATCGGCACGTTCCACGATCCGGTCGCGCAGCGTATCCTGATCCACGCCTTCTTCGGCAGCCCATTCGACCACAGGCAGATCAAGGTTCAGCTTGTCCAGCAAAGCGGCTTTCAGACCGGCAGCGTCCCAATCATCGGCATAGCTTTTCGGCGGCAGATGGGCGTCGACCAGATCGTCGATGACGTGCAGGCGCATATCCTCGGCCACTTCGGCGACGTGATCGGCGCGCATGATGTCCAGACGCTGGGTGAAGATCGCCTTGCGCTGATCGTTCATCACATCGTCGAACTTCAAGAGTTGCTTGCGGATGTCGAAGTTGCGGCCTTCGACCTTGGCCTGCGCGCGTTCCAGCGACTTGTTGACCCAAGGGTGAACAATCGCCTCACCATCCTTCATACCCAGTTTGGACAGGACGGAATCGAGACGTTCGGACCCGAAGATCCGCATCAGGTCATCTTCCAGCGACAGGAAGAACACCGACCGCCCCGGGTCGCCCTGACGGCCAGAGCGGCCACGCAGCTGGTTGTCGATCCGGCGGCTTTCGTGGCGTTCGGTGCCCAGAACGAACAGACCGCCAGCGGCGATGACCTTGGCCTTTTCTTCGGCATGCTCTGCCTCGATCCGGGCGCGGACTTCGTCGGGGTGCAGGTGCGGATCGGCGGTGATCGCCTCAAGCACCTTCAATTCGACGTTGCCGCCCAACTGAATATCGGTACCGCGACCGGCCATGTTGGTGGCGATGGTCACAGCGCCAAAACGTCCGGCGTCGGCGACGATCTTGGCTTCCTGTTCATGCTGGCGCGCGTTCAGCACGTTGTGCGGCACGCCTTCCTTTTGCAGCATGTTCGACAGGAGTTCCGACTTTTCGATCGAGGTGGTGCCAACAAGGATTGGTTGCCCCTTTTCATGCGCAACCTTGATCATATTCACCACGCCGACGTATTTTTCAGCAGCGGTGCGATAGACCTGATCGTGTTCGTCCT
>CALRPK020000076.1:0-7255 GCA_943370015.1 Paracoccus haematequi | reverse complement strand
TGACGATCCGACCGTAACGGCCGAGGTGCAGATTGCCGCTGACGGTGGGCGGTTTGTCGCCTTTGCCGGACAGGCAGAGGCCCCCGCACAGCAATTGCCGCGCCCGTTGCGCCTGACGGGTCTGGACCCCGCCGCGCTTTACCGCGTTCATCTGGTCAACCCCGAAGACGCACCGCCGCAAAGCCGGGGGCAGGTCGCGCTGAAAACTGCAGACCTGACGCTGACGGGGGCGGTTTTGATGGGGCGGGGGGTGAATTTGCCAGTGGCATGGCCCGCGACGATGTGGGTGATCGAAGGGACAAGGCTGTGATACAAGAACCAAAACAGGGCGCGATGTGCCCGTCCACAGGGCTTGGATCATGAAGACAGACTGGATCGCCGTCGATTGGGGCACCTCGAATCTGCGGGCATGGGCGTTGGGTGACGGGGCGATCCTTGACCATGCCACATCCGCCGAAGGGATGGGGACACTGTCGCGCGATGAATATGAACCCGCGCTGCTGCGCCTGATCAACGGCTGGCTTCCGCGCGGCAAGGTGACCGATGTCATCGCCTGCGGCATGGTCGGCAGCCGTCAAGGCTGGATTGAAGCGCCATATCGCGCCGTGCCCTGCGCGCCCTTGGATCACGGCGGATTGCTGCATGTGCCCACCCGCGATGCGCGCCTTTCGGTGCGGATCGTGCCGGGGCTGAAACAGGCCGCCCCCGCCGATGTGATGCGGGGCGAGGAAACCCAGATCGCCGGGGCCTTGGCGCTGCGGCCCGGTTTTGACGGCGTGCTGTGCCTGCCCGGAACGCATAGCAAATGGGTCCACATCAGCGCCGGTGAGGTGATCAGTTTCCAGACCTTCATGACTGGCGAGATGTTCGCACTTCTGTCCACCCAATCCGTCCTGCGCCACGGCATGGCCGGGCAGGATTGGGACGATTCCGCCTTTGACCTTGGACTGCCGGATGCCCTGTCGCGGCCTGACCGGATCGGGGCCAAGCTGTTTTCTCTGCGTGCCGAAGGCTTGCTGAACGGTCTGACACCGGCTGCGGCAAGGTCGCGGCTGTCCGGGCTGCTGATTGGCGTCGAATTGGCGGCGGCCAAGCCCTATTGGCTGGGTCAACCCGTGGCCCTGATCGGGTCCGAAGGCCTGTCGCGCGCCTATGCCCGCGCCCTGACGGCGCAAGGGGCACGCCCCACTGTCCTGTCCGCAACCGATTGCACGCTGGCGGGTCTTGCTGCCGCCCGGCCCAAGGTGACCTCATGACCGCCCATCGCAACATCATCGCCATTCTGCGCGGGATCACGCCCCCCGACGCTGTTCCCGTGGCCGAGGCGTTGATCGCCGCCGGGATCACCCGGATTGAGGTGCCGCTGAACTCGCCTGATCCCATCACCTCCATCGCTGCGATGGCCAAGGCGTTGGGTTCCCATGCCCAGATTGGCGCGGGAACCGTTCTGACCGTGCAAGATGTGGCCGAGGTGGCCGATGCGGGCGGTACCCTCATCGTCTCGCCCAATGCCGATGCCGATGTGATCCGCGCCACCAAGGCACGCGGTCTCGCCTCATGGCCCGGAGTGATGACGCCGACAGAATGCTTTGCCGCGCTGAAGGCCGGGGCCGACGGATTGAAGATATTCCCTGCCAGCCTGATTGGCCCGGATGGCGTCAAGGCGATCCGCGCCGTGCTGCCCAAGGACTGCCAAGTCTATGCTGTCGGCGGTGCAGGCGCCGACAACTTCCGTGACTGGATCAAGGCCGGGGCAAACGGCTTTGGCATCGGCACAGCACTTTACACGCCGGGCCTGTCCGTGGCCGAGGTGGCCACCCGCGCCGCCCGCATTGTGGCGGCATATGACGAGGCCTTGGTATGATCTACGACTCCACGCCCTGCGAATTGGGCGAAGGCGCGCTGTGGCATCCGGGGCGGCAGGCGCTGTTCTGGTTCGATATCCTGCACAAGCGGTTGCACATGAAGGATGCGGCGGGGCTGACCGTCTGGGATATGCAGGATCTGACCTCTGCCGCTGCGATCCTGTCGCAAGATGAACTGCTTTTGGCCTCTGAAACGGCGTTATGGCGGTTTGATATTGCGACTGGCTCGCAATCGCGGCTTGTCGCACTGGATGCGGACGATTCCGGCACGCGGTCCAACGATGGCCGCGCGGATCGCCAAGGCGGGTTCTGGGTTGGCACCATGGGCAAGCGTGGCCCCAACGATCCGGGGCGCGGGGCGATCTGGCGCTATTACAAGGGCGAACTGCGCAAGCTGTTTCCCGGTCTGACCATTCCGAATTCGATCTGCTTTTCCCCCGGTGGGGGATACGCGCATTTTTCGGACACCGTGACGCAAAAGGTCTGGCGCGTGGCGCTGGATGCGGAGGGTTGGCCGAAAGAGGAGCCGCAACTTTACCTCGATCTCACCGCACAGGGTCTTTACCCCGATGGGGCGGTGATGGCGGCGGATGGCACCTTCTGGAACGCGCAATGGGGCGCAGGGCGCGTGGCCGCCTATGCGCCCGATGGCACATTCCTGCGCGCAGTCAGCTTTGAGGGATCGGCCCAGACCTCTTGCCCGGCCTTTGGCGGGGCGGACCTGACCACGCTTTTCTGCACCTCGGCGCTTGAGGGGATGGATGCCGCCACCCGCGCCGCCAACCCCAACGCCGGAAAGACCTTTGCCGCCCTTGGACTGACCCAAGGCCTGCCCGAACCCGTGGTGATCCTGTGAAACGCACGCTTGGTGTCTGCTACTATCCCGAACATTGGCCGGAAACCCAATGGGCCGAAGACGCCGCCCGCATGGCCGGTCTTGGCCTGACATGGGTCCGCATCGGTGAGTTTGCATGGAGCCGGATGGAACCCGAACCCGGTCGGTTCGACTGGGATTGGCTGGACCGCGCCATCGACACGCTGGGCAAGGCCGGGCTGAAGGTGGTTCTTGGCACCCCCACCGCCACCCCGCCGCGCTGGATGCTGGACAAGCACCCTGACATGCTGGCGGTGGACAAGCAGGGGCGCACGCGCGGCTTCGGCTCGCGCCGCCACTACTGTTTCTCGCATCGCGGTTATCGGGCCGAATGCGCGGCCATCGTGACGCGGATGGCGGAACGCTATGGCAAGAACGCTTACGTCGCCGCATGGCAGACCGACAACGAATATGCCTGCCACAATACGGTGCTGTCCTATTCTGACGCGGCCCTGCATGCCTTCCGCGATTGGCTGGCGCAGAAATACCAATCGCCACAGGCGCTGAACCGCGCGTGGGGCAATGTGTTCTGGTCGATGGAATATGCCAGCTTCAACGACATCGGCCTGCCCAACCTGACGGTGACCGAGGCGAACCCCGCCCATGTCATGGATTTCCGCCGCTTTGCGAGTGATGAGGTTGCCGGCTTCAATCGGCTCCAGACCGACATCCTGCGGAAACACTCCACAGCACCGATTGCCCATAACTACATGGGCCGCGTCACGGATTTCGACCATTTCGCCACCGGGGCGGACTTGGATATCGCCAGTTGGGATGCCTATCCCATCGGCTTCCTGTCCGACCGGTCCGAGGCGTCGCCCGAACACAAGCGCCGCTTCCTGCGCCAAGGCGACCCGGATTTTCAGGCCTTCCACCATGACCTCTATCGTGCCGTAGGCCGGGGTCGCTGGTGGATCATGGAACAGCAACCCGGCCCGGTGAATTGGGCGCCCTACAACCCCGATCCGCTGCCCGGAATGGCCCGCCTTTGGGCATGGGAGGCCTTTGCCCATGGGGCCGAGGCGGTCTGTTACTTCCGCTGGCGTCAGGCCCCCTTTGCGCAGGAAACCATGCACGCAGGGCTGTTGCGCCCCGACAGCGTGGCCGCCCCCGCGTTCCACGAGGCGGGGCAGGTGGCGCAAGAATTGGCCGCCATGCCGGATGTGGATGCTGGCCGCGCCGATGTGGCGCTGGTCTTTGACTATGCCAGCGCTTGGGCTTGGGAGACGCAGCCGCAGGGCCGGGATTTTGATTACTTCCGGCTGGCCTTTGCCCAATACCGCGCTTTGCGCCGTTTGGGCCTGAACGTCGATATCCTGCCGCCTGATACGACGGACCTGTCGGCCTACAAACTGGTGCTTGCGCCGGGAGTCGCAACCCTGTCGGATGCCTTGCTGTCGGCCTTGGCCGCCTTCAAGGGCGCGGCTTTGTTGGGTCCGCGCACCAATGCCAAGACGGCGGATTTCTCGACCCCCGTCCCGCTGCCGCCCAACCTGCCGGGGATGGACGCCGTGGTGATGCGCGTCGAAAGTCTGCCGCCGGATGCCCCTGTGGCACTGGTGCAGGGTGGGGCCTTCACCGGCTGGCGCGAAAAGCTGGAAGGCGGGGCCGAGGTGGTGGAGATGACCGAGGATGGCTTCCCCGCTGTCCTTCGGGCCGGTGGTCTGCATTATCTGGCCGGTTGGGCGGATGACGCGGCGCTGGACCGCATCCTGTCGGGCCTGTGCGCCGCGCAAGGCATTGCGATGCAGTCCATGCCCGTCGGCCTGCGCACCCGCGCGACGGCGACGCTTCGCTACTGGTTCAACTACAATCCTGAAGCGGTCGAGGTAGAAGGCGTGACCATCCCCGCCGCCGGGGTGCATTGGCGCGCGATCTAACGCGCTACGAATTTTCTGCGAAAATTCAGTGATCTGTTGCAGGACAGCGCCTGATTTTTCGCAGAAAAATCGTGGGCGCGGCTTAAAGCGAAACGCGCACTTCGCCCGTCACCTCCAGCAGCACAAAGCCCAAGGGGCCAAGCGTCACCGCATTATCCGCCATGCGCGCTGCCTGCGATGGACCATGCGCCTTACCCACACCTTCTACCGCCAGCGTCACCGCCGTGTCGGACAGGTTGAACAGGCACAAAAGAGCATCCCCCCGGACAAAGGCCAGCACGGGTTCAGCCACGTCGACAAACCGCGTCCCCCGCCCGCTCAGCACCGAGGCTTTCCGGAAGGCCAGCATCTGACGGTAGAATTCCATCACTGACCCGGCCACCCCGTCCTGTGCCGCCACATTGCGGGCGCGTTGCGGGGCCTTGACGGGCAGCCACGGCTTGACGGTGGAAAACCCGCCAAACTCGGACCCGTCCCAGACCATTGGCGTGCGGCAGCCGTCGCGGCCTTTGTATTCCGGCCAGAACTTGAACCCCGGCGGGTCGGTCAATTCGTGGTATTCGATGTCCGTCTCTGTCTGGCCCAATTCCTCACCTTGATAGATGCAGATCGACCCTTCGAACGACAACAGCATCGCGCAGGCCAGTTTCGCCACATCGTCAACGTCGCCGTAATTTGCCCAGCGCGAGGCGTGGCGGATCACGTCATGGTTTGAAAACGCCCACATCGGCCAGCCATCGGGGGCACCCTTGAAGAACCCCTCAATCTTGGAGCGGAAGTGATCAGCGGTAAATTCAGGGCCAAGAAGGTCAAACGAATAGGCCATGTGCAGCCGCGCGCCGCTGGTGTAATCGGCCATGATCTGCACCGCGCGCCATGGGGCGTCGCCAACCTCACCCACCATCGTGCGGTCGTCGTATTCGTCCAGCAGCGCGCGCATCCGTTCCAGCCAACCCAGATTTTCGGGCCGGGTTTTGGAATAGAGATGATCCTGCATCTCATAGGGATTGACCGCCGGAAGGTTCTCTTTGCGTCCCGGCGCGGGGCCATTGTCGCGCAACTGCGCGTCGTGGAAGTAGTAGTTGACCGTATCCAGACGGAAGCCATCCACCCCACGATCCAGCCAGAAGCGCAGGACCGACAGCGCCCAATCCTGCACTTCGGGGTTATGGAAGTTGAAATCCGGCTGGCTGGTCAGGAAGTTGTGCAGGTAATACTGCCGCCGCCGCGTGTCCCATTCCCATGCCGGGCCGCCAAAGACCGACACCCAGTTGTTCGGCGGCGTGCCATCGGCTTTGGCATCGGCCCAGACATACCAATCGGCCTTGGGGTTGTCGCGGCTGGCGCGGCTTTCGGCAAAGAAGGGGTGGCGGTCTGACGAATGGCTGATGACCTGATCAATAATCACCTTCAGCCCAAGGTCATGGGCGGTGGCGACCAGCGTATCGAAATCTGCCAAAGTGCCGAACAAGGGATCAATGTCGCAATAATCCGACACGTCATAGCCCATATCGGCCTGCGGGCTTTTGAAGATGGGCGAGAGCCAGACCGCGTCCACCCCGAGCCGCGCCAGATGCGGCAGGCGGGCGGTGATACCGGGCAGGTCACCGATGCCATCGCCCGAGGCATCCTGAAACGACCTTGGATAGACCTGATAGGTCACCGATCCGCGCCACCACTCACCGCCCATGCCCGCCCCCGTATCGCTTTGGGATCACGCTAGCGGTCCCCCGCGCAGGTGCAAGCCGAAAGGCTATTTCGGCGCAGCTGGCAATGTACCCGTCACAAATCCCTGTTTGACCGGCCCGAAATCCGGGCGCAGAAGAGGTGCCTGACTTTAAGGAACCGCGCCATGCCCACCACTGCCAAGACCCCGCTTGTGACCCCCATCCTGATCGCGGGTTGCGTGGTGCTGATGCTGTCCTTTGCCATCCGCGCCAGTTTCGGGATGTTCCAGATCCCGATTGCGAACGAGTTTGGTTGGCCGCGGGCCGAGTTTTCCTTGGCCATCGCCATCCAGAACCTTGCCTGGGGCATTGGCCAGCCGCTGTTCGGGGCCTTTGCCGAACGCTTGGGCGACCGTCGCGCGATCCTTTTGGGCGCAGTGTTCTATGCGGCGGGGCTGATCGGGTCTTCCTTTGCCGTCACGCCCGGCGCACATCAACTGCTGGCGGTGATCGTGGGCTTTGGCATCGCGGGGACGGGCTTTGGGGTTATCCTTGCCATCGTCGGTCGGGCGACCAGTGCCGAGAACCGCTCCATGGCCTTGGGCATCGCCACGGCCGCCGGATCGGCGGGGCAGGTGATCGGCGCCCCCTTTGCCGAGGTGTTGCTGCAATCATATCCATGGCAGACGGTCTTTGTGATCTTTGCCGTGATCATCCTTTTGGCCATGCTGGCACTGCCTTTCCTGACCAGCCCGCCTGCGGCCACGAAGCAAGAGTTGCAGGAAAGCCTTGGCACCGTCTTTCTGCGCGCGCTGAAAGATCCCAGCTATACGATGATCTTTCTGGGCTTTTTCTCCTGCGGCTATCAACTCGCCTTCATCACCGCGCATTTCCCGGCCTTCGTGACCGAACTTTGCGGCCCGATTGATCCGTCTGGCATGATTGCCGGGATGGGGATCACCACGACAT
>CALRPK020000075.1:0-7263 GCA_943370015.1 Paracoccus haematequi | reverse complement strand
TGATCGCCTCCTACGCCTTGATGATCCACGGCGCGGGCGGGGATCGGTTGCGGGCGGGGGTGCAATATGTGGCGTTCAACCTTGTCGGATCGTCGCTGTTCCTGATCGCGCTGGCGCTGCTTTATGCCGTGACCGGCACGCTGAATATGGCCGATCTGGCTGTGCGTATCGCGGCACTGCCAGAGGGCGATATGGCGCTGATCCGGGTGGGCGCGGTGCTGTTGATGCTGGTCTTTGCGATCAAGGGCGCGCTGGTGCCGCTGCAATTCTGGCTGCCCGGCACCTATGCCAATGCCCCCGGCCCGGTGGCCGCGCTGTTTGCCATCATGACCAAGGTGGGGGCCTATGCAATGATCCGCATGGGCACGCTGGTGTTCCCCCCGGATGTCGCGGCGACGGGTGCGCTGATCGCGGACCTGCTGTTCAGGGGCGCGCTGGCCACGCTGATCGTGGGGGCGGTGGGGGTATTGGGTGCGACGACATTGCCAAGGCTGGCGGCCTTTGCCGCCATCGCATCGATGGGGACGCTGTTTCTGGCGGTGTCGAGTTTCACGACCCTAGGGATCATGGCGGCACTATACTACCTGATCCACTCCACCTTGGCCGGGGCGGCGCTGTTCTTGATCGCTGATCTGATCCGCTCGCGGCAAGGCCCGAACGGCATGGCTGGCCGAGGCGTCATGGCCTGCCTTTACCTCGTCGCCGCCATCGCTTTGGCGGGGATGCCGCCCTTGTCGGGCTTCCTTGGCAAGTTGATGGTGATGCAGGTTTGGTCACAAGATGCCGCGCTGGTCTGGAGCGTGATCCTTGTCGCCTCCTTCCTGATGATCCTTGGCTTTGCGAGGATGGGATCGGACCTGTTCTGGAAAGGACCGCAAGAGACCACACCCGCCTTGCCGCAGTCCCTCGCCCTGACCGCCACCTTCGCCCTGCTGGCCGGGTTGGTGGCGCAAACCATCTTTGCCGGACCCATCACGACTTGGCTGCAAACCACTGCTGAGGCTTTGATCGACCCCGCCGCCTATATCGCCGCGAACGCCCTGCCGATTGTGGAGGCCGAATGACCCGCCTTTACCCCCATCCTTGGCTGTCGGTCCTGCTGTTCCTGACATGGTTCGGGCTGGTCAATCAGTTGAAGATCGGCACCGCCGTCATGGCGCTATTCCTTGCCACTGCAATCCCTCTGCTAACGGCGCAATGGTGGCCAAACCGGCCGCGCATCCGCGCCCCGCTGGCCCTTGCGCGCTATATCCTGCTGGGCTTGTGGGATATCCTGGTGGCCAATGTGCAGGTGGCCAAGATCATCCTGTTCATGCCCAATGACCAAATCCAATCGCGCTGGATTGCCGTTCCCATCGACCTCACCTCGCCCGAAGCGATTACCCTGCTGGCGGGCACCATAACCATGACCCCCGGCACGCTGACCGCGGATATGTCGGCGGATGGCACCGTGCTCTTGATCCATTCCCTGCACGCGCCCGACCCTGACGCCATCCGCGACGACATCAAGGCACGGTATGAGGCGCGACTGAAAAGGATTTTCGCATGACCCTGCTGCCCTATGCCATCGACTTTGCGCTGGTCTGCTTTGGCGCGGCGATCCTGATGAACCTTTGGCTGGTCTCACGCGGGCCTGGTATGCTCGACCGGGTGCTGGCCTTGGACACGATGGCGATCAACGTCATCGCGCTGATTACGCTTTGGGGCATCCGCACCGCCAGCGCCATCAACTTTGAGGCCGCCCTCCTGTTCGCCATGACGGGCTTTGTCGGCACCGTGGCCTATGCGAAATTCGTGCTGCGGGGGGATGTGATCGAATGATGATCCTTGACCTGATCCTGTCCGCCCTGCTGGTGATTGGCGGTCTGTTCGGCCTTTTGGGCAGTTTCGGCCTGCTGAAACTGCGCGACACGATGCAGCGCCTGCATGCGCCGACCAAGGCCACGACCGTGGGCGTCGGTGCCGCGTTGGTGGTGTCGATGGCTTACGCGCTGACCCAAGGGCGGCTGAGTTGGCATGAACTTCTGATCACCCTGTTCCTGCTGTTGACCGCCCCGATCACCGGGAACCTTTTGGCCAAGGCGCATATGCACAGCCGGATGCGCAAGGACGACCTTCCCCCAAGTGGCGTGACCGATGATTGGGCGACGTTCGACAAGGACGGCCCATCACGCCTGCTACCCGATCTGGACGAACCGAAATCCTGACCTTTCGGTAAAAATTCCCGCCAGACTTGCGCCACCCACCCTTGCATGCGCGCGCCGGGACCGTCATCCTGCACCCTGTCCAAACGTCAGGGAGAGGGCGATGGAAACCGCGATCCAGACCACCGCGCAATTGCCGCAACTGGCGCATGCCCGCAATCCGGGGATGCCGCTGGACCTTGACTGGGTCGCCTCGGTTCAGGCCAACACCTCTGCCATCGAACGCCGCTGCGCGACTTTGGGCGGACGGCGGAGCGTGAAGAAGGACTTTCAGGCGGCGTGGCTGCTAAAGGCCATCAGCCTGATCGACCTGACCACTCTGTCCGGCGATGACACTTGGGGCCGGGTCGAACGGCTCTGCGCCAAGGCCCGCCAACCCGTCGCCCCGTGGATGCTGGACCGCTTGGGGATGCAGGGCCTGACCGTCGGCGCGGTCTGCGTCTATCACGACATGGTGGAAACGGCGGTGAAAGCACTTGAGGGGTCGGGGATTCCGGTCGCCGCCGTGTCCACAGGCTTTCCCGCCGGTCTGTCGCCCCTGCACCTGCGGCTGGCCGAGATCACCGAATCCGTTCAGGCAGGCGCGCAAGAGATTGATATCGTCATCTCGCGCCGCCACGCGCTGACCGGGAATTGGCAGGCGCTCTATGATGAGATGCGCGCGATGCGCGAGGCCTGCGGTCCGGCCCATGTCAAAGCCATCCTTGCGACGGGGGAGCTTGGCACCCTCCGCAACGTCGCCCGCGCGTCGCTGGTCTGCATGATGGCAGGAGCGGATTTCATCAAAACCTCCACCGGCAAAGAACCCGTCAACGCCACCCTGCCCGTCACCCTGACCATGATCCGCGCCATCCGCGACTATCAGGACCGCACCGGGGTGAAGGTCGGCTACAAACCGGCAGGCGGGATTTCCAAAGCTAAGGACGCGCTGCTCTATCTGGCGCTGATGAAGGATGAGTTGGGCCAACCGTGGCTGCAACCCGATCTGTTCCGTTTTGGCGCCTCAAGCCTTTTGGGCGATATCGAGCGGCAGTTGGAACACCACCTGACCGGCCACTATTCCGCCGCCAACCGCCATGCGATGGGGTAAGGACATGAACGTTAAGGACATCTTCGCCAGCATGGACTACGGCCCCGCCCTTGAAAGCAACGCGGAAGCCTTGGCTTGGATCGCCAAGCACAAGGGCGCGTTTGGCCATTACATTGACGGCCGCTTCACCGCCGCTGGCGCGGGGTTTGACACCAAGAACCCGGCCAACGGCAAGGTCTTGGCCACCGTCACCCAAGGCACTGCTGCCGATGTCGATGCGGCCGTCGCAGCCGCCCGCCGCGCGGCCAAAGGTTGGGCGGCCGCACCGGGACATCAACGCGCGCGCATCCTTTATGCGCTGGCGCGGTTGGTGCAAAAACACGCCCGCCTGCTGGCCGTGCTGGAAACGATGGACAACGGCAAACCGATCCGCGAAAGCCGCGATATCGACGTGCCCTTGGTCGCGCGGCATTTCTACTACCATGCCGGATTGGCGCAGTTAATGGCGTCGGAACTGCCCGGCCAAGCGCCTTTGGGCGTGGTCGGCGCGGTGATCCCGTGGAACTTCCCGTTGCTGATGCTGGCATGGAAAGTCGCGCCCGCGCTGGCGGCAGGCAACACCATCGTTCTGAAACCCGCCGAATACACACCCCTGACCGCACTCCTCTTCGCCGAAATCAGCCGTGAGGCGGGCTTGCCCAAGGGTGTGCTGAACATCGTCACGGGTGACGGCGAAACCGGGGCGGCCTTGGTCGCCCATCCCGGCGTGGACAAGGTGGCTTTCACCGGTTCCACCTCCGTCGGCAAGGCAATTCGCAAGGCGACCGCTGGCACCGGCAAGGCGCTGACGTTGGAGTTGGGGGGCAAATCCCCCTACATCGTCTTTGACGACGCCGATCTCGACTCAGCGGTCGAAGGGCTGGTCGATGCGATCTGGTTCAATCAGGGCCAAGTCTGCTGCGCAGGTTCGCGCCTCTTGGTGCAGGAAGGCGTGGCGCAGCGGTTCCATGACAAGCTGAAACGCCGGATGGACGGGTTGCGGATCGGCGACCCGTTGGACAAATGCATCGACGTGGGCGCGGTGGTCGATCCGGTGCAACTGGCCACGATCACGCAGATGGTGGATGGCTGTACCGACGGCCAGATTTACCGCGCCGCAACGCCCGTGCCGCAAGGCTGCTACTACCCACCGACGCTGATCACCGGGCTGTCCTCAGCCTCGCCGCTGATGCAGGAGGAAATCTTTGGCCCGGTTCTGGTGTCCATGACCTTCCGCACCCCGGTTGAGGCGGTGGAGCTGGCCAACAACACCCGCTACGGCCTCGCGGCCTCTGTTTGGACCGAAAACATCAACCTCGCCCTCGATATCGCGCCAAAGATCAAGGCCGGGGTGGTTTGGGTCAACGCGACCAACCTGTTTGACGCCGCCGCAGGCTTTGGCGGGGTGCGGGAGTCGGGCTTCGGGCGTGAGGGTGGCTGGGAAGGGCTGATGGCCTATCTCAAGCCCACAGGCATGGCAAAACCGCTGAAACCCGTCGCCGCGATGCCAGAACCCGCCGACCCGCAACCCGCAGGGCTGGACCGCACGGCCAAGCTGTTCATCGGCGGCAAGCAGGCCCGCCCGGATGGCGGCTATTCGCGTGGGGTTTACGGCGCGAAGGGGCGGCTCTTGGGCCATGTCGGCCTTGGCAACCGCAAGGACATCCGCAACGCGGTTGAGGCCGCGCATGCCGCCAAAGGCTGGGGCAAAGCCACGGGGCATAACCGCGCGCAGATCCTGTATTACATCGCCGAAAACCTGTCGGCCCGCGCCGATGAATTCGCCCGCCGCCTGTCGGACATGACTGGCAAACCGGGGCTGGCAGAGGTTGAGGCGTCGATCCAACGCCTCTTCACCTATGCCGCTTGGGCCGACAAGTTTGACGGTTCGGCAAAATCGGTACCTTTGCGCGGGGTCGCCTTGGCGATGAACGAACCCTGCGGCGTGATCGGGACGCTTTGCCCGGATGAGGTGCCGCTCTTGGGTCTGGTGTCGGTGATGGGTCCGGCGATTGCGATGGGCAACACCTGCGTGCTGGTGCCGTCCGATCCCTTCCCGCTGGCGGCCACGGATTTCTATCAGGTCTTGGAAACCTCTGACCTGCCCGCAGGTGTGGTCAACATCGTGACCGGAGCGCATTCGGAACTGGCGAAACCCTTGGCCGGGCATCTGGATGTGGATGCGGTCTGGAGCTTCTCTTCCACCGACCTATCCGGGGCGATCGAAGGCGAAGCCGCCGGAAACGTCAAACGCACTTGGATCAACCACGCCCGCAGCCGCGATTGGTTCGGGGCTGAGGGAGAGGGGCGCGAGTTTCTGCGCCAAGCGACCGAGGTGAAAACGATCTGGGTTCCCTACGGCGAATAGGGCCGCCCAAAGGCGGCCCTATCACGCTCAGTAAAGCAAGCTGTCATAGACCCCGAACGCGCCCGAGGTCGAGCCAAGCTCACGCGACAAGCGCGCATCGCTGGCATAGGCCACAACGGCATTATAGGTGCTGGGGCCGAACGACCCGTCGATCCCGCCGTAGTAGTAGCCCTCAACCGCAAGGCGGCGCTGGATCGCTTGACGCTCATGGCGCGAATAGCTGTTGAACGCCCGTCCGGCCGGGGTGCGGTAGATCGACACCGGCGCAGGCGCGTAGACCGGCTGCGGCACATAGACCGGGGCAGGCTGGTAAACCGGGGCAGGCTGATACACGGGCGCGGGCTGATAGACCGGCGCGGGGCGCACGGGCAGCGGCTGCGGTTGCGGCTGGCGCACCGGCGGCTGCATCATGCTGTTGACCACCGTGCCGATCAGGACCGAGGCGACGACGCCTTTCAGCAGATCATCCTGACTGACGGCGCGGTCACGCGCCTCAACCGGGGCGGCAGCGGCGGCGGTGATTGCCAGTGCCGCAATCAGCATGCGGGGGGCGGCAGAAAAGCTTTGGACGCTGGGCAGCATGTCATGTGTCCTTTCGGGTTCACGTCGGTGTTCGACGTCGATGCACCAGACATGGGCCATCCCCCACCGCTAGGCAAAATCGCGGGGCTGATATCGGATAACAGCGGCGTAAACTGGGGGTGGATGCGGGGGCCATGTGCGCGAGCGCCCCAGGCACACCCGGTCAAGATATTGAAATTGAGGTATTAAAATGCAAACGGGGCCCACAAGGGCCCCGTCCGTGTCATCTGCCAATGCGGTCACACACTCAGGCAGATATACTTCATCTCCAGATAGTCTTCCATTCCGTGATGGCTGCCTTCGCGGCCCAGACCGGATTGCTTGACGCCGCCAAAGGGCGCGACCTCGGTGGAGATCAGGCCCGTGTTGACGCCGACCATGCCGTATTCCAGCGCTTCTTGCACGCGGGTGATGCGGCCGATGTCGCGGGCGTAGAAGTAGGAGGCGAGGCCAAAGATCGTGTCATTGGCCAGACGGATCACCTCTTCCTCGGTCTCGAACTTGAACAGGGGTGCTACGGGGCCAAAGGTTTCCTCGCCCGATACGATCATGTCCGGGGTCACTCCCGTCAGAATCGTCGGCTCAAAGAACGTGCCGCCCAGCGCGTGCCGCTTGCCGCCCAATTCAACCTTGGCACCTTTGGCCAAGGCATCGGCGATGTGTTCCTCGACCTTTTCCACCGCAGCGGTGCTGATGAGCGGGCCGAAGGTCACTTCCTCGGTCAGGCCATCGCCGACCTTGGTCTTGGCCACAGCCTCTGCCAGTTTTTTCGAGAAGGCGTCATAGACCCCGGCCTGCACATAGATGCGGTTCGCGCAGACACAGGTCTGGCCGTTGTTGCGGAACTTCGACACCATCGCCCCAGCCACAGCGGCATCCAGATCGGCGTCATCGAACACGATGAAGGGCGCGTTGCCGCCCAGCTCCATCGAGCATTTCATCACCTGATCCGCCGCCTGACGCAGCAGGATGCGGCCGACTTCGGTCGATCCGGTGAAGGTGATCTTCTTGACGGCGTGGTTTTCGCAGAATTCCTTGCC